>JAZNIP010000189.1:0-3812 GCA_045577575.1 Lachnospiraceae bacterium
TAATAATCAGGTATGGAAAGGAACTGCAACCTTCCAGTCCTCCGGTGAGTATACATTGGAATACCTGATTTTGGACGGAGAGTACATGGGTCTGGATGAAAGTTATCATCAAACAGCCGTTATTTATCTGGGTATGAAAGTTGCAGTATATACCACCAGCCCGACAAGCTTTAAGTTCCTTCCAGATGAAATGACCGACGAGATGAAGAATCTGGGCATGAGGGTAGAGATTATGGACAATACTGACGAAGAGCTGGAAGCACTCTCTAATGCATGGTTGTATTACAATATGCAAGGTTCCGGAACCAGAGGCATGTCAACAGAATTGAAATGGAATGGGTCAACCGGTTATTATGAAGGTGAATTCCATACAGAAATGGCGGGTATCTTTAATTTTAGTAACGTTACGGTAGGATCCAATACAATTACTGCAGTAACAACGTCACCGACATTTACGATACTTTCACCGGAACCGCCGGAATATTATGCGGCAAATATTGTTGATTATCAGTTTGTGCCGGATAAGACCGCCAAGATGAGTGTACAGCTTGCATATTCTGCATCTGCTACAGTGCAGGCAAATATTCGTAATCTGGATACAGGAGAACTTTATCCGGTAATCGGTACACTGGGCAGTACAAACTTTGAAACAGTTGACGGTAAGCCTATTAATGAGCAGCTCTTTATGATACCGGTAGTGAATGGTGAGCAGGATGGTAACTGGCAGTTAGAAAGTCTGAATATATGGAATGCTTATGATAAGAGTGGTAATCTGTATACCCAGGATAGTCCTTTGGTAATGGATTTAACGGATAAGAGCATTGTGACCAAGGCGGTATCTTCCGTGAATATTTCCTTTGCAGAGGATTTGAGCAAGGACTTTGGTAAAGATGCTAATGGTAATGTTACAAGCCTGTTTATGACGGAACATACGATATCAGGATTGCATGTGGATATTAAGGACTTTGAAGGCGAAGCAATCAGAGGTATTAATGGTGTTACACTGAAGTATGTATATGGTAATGATGCCAAGACGTATGGTAGTTATACAAGTGATGTACTGACTAATGCAATAGCAGATTATTCAATTTTGCTTGAAGCTGACAGTATAGGAACACACTTTGTACAGAATAGTGACAAGACCGTTAAGTATGCTGGTTCCTACACGCCGACCCTCACTTATAATGTGAGCAGTACTAGTGGTGGCGCCACCAATAATACAACCTATACAGCTAAAAACTGGTCCGGTATAATGCCGAAGGTTATAATTTCTTCTGTAGCTCCTAGTGTTACAATTAGTGCGATTTCACCAACGGGTACTTATAGTGCAGATACTACTGGCTCTGGAGATGGAGGCATTGGTAGTGGGGCAAAAACAAAGAATGGTCACAAGGATAGTCATGCGAAACCAGAGTTTGATGCTGATTCGGCAACGGTGTACTTTAAATGTACATTAAAGAATGTTTTAAGAATCTACTGGTATCATGTCTATGAACGACCAAGTGTTACAATGACATTAACAGATATGAGGAATAATGTAAGTACGGAATTAAGTTTTGGTTCTAGTAGTGGGGTGTATAGTGGCAATTCGCAGGTCGGTAGTTTTAGTTGGTCAAATGGTGCAGTGACGTGTCAACGAAATATTGGTGGGTATCAAAATTCCACTGGCTCTGATTCTAAGACCCCAGCCGGCACAATCACAGCTGATACCCTTGCAGTAACCTACGAAGGTAATACCTACAACTTTACAATACCTACTATTACAATTAATAACCCATATTAATCATTATTATGGCAGCTCTCCATAAAAGAGAGCTGCCAATCATCTAAAATATTTCATTCAGGAGGTCGCAGCATGTGCCCAAATTACGAAAAAATCAATATCCGGTGTATTACAGCGATACTCTTTGGTATTTTATTATTATTCATGGCCGGTGAAAAAGTAACAGCAGCAGATGTAAACGGCACCTGTGGGGCAAATTTAAATTGGTCGTTGGAAGCAGGCACTTTAACGATTACCGGGTCAGGAGCCATGGAGGAATTTACAGAGCCTGACATGGCACCATGGTATGCATACCGTGAAGAAATTTTAAGAGTGATACTTCCGGAAGAACTAACCAATGTAGGAAATTTGGCATTTTATCAGTGTGAAAATTTGACAACGGTGATAGTCCCTGATGCAGTGGAACGTATTGGAGAATATGCCTTTGCAGGTTGTACGGATATGCAACTTTTGCAATTAGGTAGTCAGCTGCAAATTGTAGAAGAAGGTGCTTTTTCAGAGTGCCTTAGTCTGGCAGCTGTTCGTTTGCCGAATATGGTACATACTTTGGGGTTAAAGGCTTTTTATCGCTGTGAGTCTTTAACGACGATAACGATACCGGAAAACGTAAGGAGCATGGGAACTTCTGTGTTTGCTTATTGTACCAATCTGGTCAGTGCCCGTATTGATGCAAGTGTAGAGGTGCTGTCCGAGTGGCTCTTTTACGGTTGCACCAAGTTAAGTGCAGTTGTAATAGGAGACGGCATTCAGGACATCAGTGATTTTGCTTTTCGAGGTTGCGAGGGATTGAATACGGTTTATTACGACGGAGAAAACATGTCAAAACAAGAAATTCAGAATTTGATAGAAAAAGAAATTCCAAATTTTCAAATAGCTGGAGCGGTACTTAGTGGCCAACCGTCAGGGGCTGTGGTGTCAGAGCAACTCACGGAAGATTGCGACGGTACCATTTCTCAAGAAAATATTAAGGTGGAGGAAAATACCTATTCTTCCATTAGTACTATAGTACAGAGCAGTCGGCCTACAGATAATTTGGCTGACAGCCAGTATAAGGCTGATATTACAGTGACGGTAGATGGAGAAGCAGGCTGGGATGAGGCACAAAAAGCCCTGGAAGATACTTTGAAGGAAATAAATAACCAATATGTTACTAAGGTAGAGGGTGGCTTAAAAGATATAGAAATCACTGTTTATGTGAAGAAGCAGGATGGTATTTCGCAGAGTTTTATCGATTCCATGGCAGGGCGTGATGTAAAGATAACCTTTATTACTGCAAACGGTTCCATGTGGCGGATAAATTGTGCGGAAATGGTATCCACAGAGGAGGAACATTATAATTTAAATTACATCTTGACTGCCTGCACCGAGGAGCAACGACAAGTACTGGGTGTTACAGAGGCTTACCTTTTGAAGTTTCTTGAGTTTGCAGAGGTAAATGCAGAGGTATTGATTCGCTTGCCGGAGAAATTAGCCAGACAAAATGCAACTCTGTACCAACAGCAAAAGGAAGATTATACACCAATACAAACGGTAGTGATAGATACGTCAGGCTATGCCCACTTTTATCTGGCTTCTGTAACGGATGAAACAGAATATGTTGTTGCAGTAAATGCGCCTGTTTCCCCAGAGGAAGCCGAGGAGGCTATTCTTCCTGAAAATATGCTGGAAGAGTATGGTGATACCATTCAATATCAACCCATTCAATATGAAATCACCGGTCGAAAGTCCTCTTGGGGCATGGAAATCAATCAGGTTACATGGCTCCTTATAGGTGTGCTTTTTGCCAGCGTTGCAGGTGTAGGTGTAACTATGTTTGTACTCAATAAGCGTAAACTGGCAAAAGGATATGTGCCGGAGGTAAGGGAATAAAAAATAATTAAAAATATTCAAATAATACACTTGATTTTAAAGCAAATTCTTGAGATTATAATATAAATAAGTATACATGGTGCAAAGAGTAACCAACCCAAATCGGTAAAACTTTGTTTGTAATCAGGAGGGAATTTGATGAAGAATAAGAAACGACTCC
>JAZNIP010000190.1:0-2005 GCA_045577575.1 Lachnospiraceae bacterium
CCAGACCAGATAAGCACATTGTAAGCCAAATCCCGGCTCGTCCGGTTTCGGAGCCTTCACTCCGCTAAAGCCTGCCAGTAGCCGATACGGCACTTTGTACAATGTAGACAATGCATATTGCTTCATCCGTTCTTGTTGCTGCTGCGTGATTCCCTTAACACGAAGCACCGCATAATTGGTATAACAGCTCCAGCTCTCCGCACTTTTTAAGGAGGAATCGGTGCCAAGTAATCCACATTCCAAAACAGTATCTTTATCAATGACCAATCCTGCATGACCATGCCGCCAGCCTGCAGAATGAGTAGACAATGTAAGCAAAATGTCTCCCGGCTGCAAATCGACAAGCTGTACGCCGTTGCTCACCAGTCTGTCCTCTCTTGTAAACCACCCAAACAACGACCTGCACGCTTCCTCCGGCGGATGAAAAAACAGTTCCTGTGCTCGTTGCAAGCCTGCTATCCCATCCTCCTGCAGCAGCTTATCCGCAGCAGTCTGTCCAAGTCCGGTCTGTCTGAAAATGGTTTCATAATCCGTCTTCTCTGTCAAAGTAAGCTCTGCATAGGACGGAACAAACCGTTCCTCCCTATGTGCCCAGAACCGTTGTGCAGCATACACACTGACACTCAGACACATACCTGCCAGCAACAATATTGCTGCAGACCACGCTGCTCTTTTCCTGTTCACGTTTTTCTCCCTGCTCATTTTTTATAAAGTATTCTTTCCTAAAAAATAAGCAGTCAAACATCCAATCCGTTTTTATTTCTTCCAGCTGCTCTGTTTCTCCAGCTTCTTTAATAAAAACGGAAATCCTGCCAAAATATAAATATAAAGTATGGCAAAATAAAAAAAGCAGCTGAGATAATACCCGATATCACCGTTCGTCCTCAAAACTGCTTTCATCGGTTCGCAGAAAAATACAACTACAACAATAATTGAAAGAATCCCCAAAGCAAAATACCCTATCTTGCGCTTCCATCCTGTCGGTACTTCAAAATTCACAAAGCGTCGTTCCAAAATCCATCCCACCAGAAAACCGATTGCACATCCCGCTCCGGTATATCCCTGAGCTATCATATTTACCGGGTCAACCAAGAGCTTTCCGTCTGACGTATAATCTAACGGATAAGGCTTCAGTGTCATAAAAATAAGTGTCGCCAGGAAAAACAGGACTCCTATGATACATACAGTCAAATCCCGTCCCAGTTTTTTCTCTATCCAATCAATCAACCAATTGTTAAAACGCAATACAAGCAGAGACAATAGCAATCCCGCCAATACATCCTGCGGCGTATGCACTCCCAGATAGTTGCGTGAAAACATCACCAGCAGAATCATAATACCGCAAAGCACCACGATCCATTTCCGTTTTCTCTGCCAAATGGCAATGCTACCGAAGCCTGCTGTTGCCACCTGCGTATGACTGCTGGGAAAAGAATAGCCTCCCGCTGTAGCAATTGCATTTCCTGACGGCACAATGGCACTGCTGCGTATCCACGGCCGATATACACAAAAAATGTTTTTCGCAAGCTGATTAATTCCGTTACCGATTCCGATATTCATTGCCACCATCATTCCTGCACGCTTATCTACACACCAGTAAATAAATGCAAGAATCAAATAGGCATATATACTAATCACAAAATCGGAAATCCCTTCCAAAAAACCATCCAATATACCGCCGGTTACCTCCCGCAGTTCCTGCAGCCACAACAGATAGGTTATGTCCATAATGCATCCTCCCTGCTTTATTTTCTCTGCTTTCTTACAGCTTTCCCTAAGAATGAAGAAACAGCCGAAAGCATCCTCACCATACTTCCGACTGTTATTATTTTATTCTGAAACAACCTGATTATACAAGTCTTTTATTCTGTTTCCGCCTTTTTCTCAATCACATTGCAAGCTGCGGTGAATACGAATGCAACCAATACCGAGAACACCATACAGATAATGGACTGAACGGTTTTGTCATTGGTCATGAACGGTGCTACAAAGCAAGGTACATATG
>JAZNIP010000191.1:0-12907 GCA_045577575.1 Lachnospiraceae bacterium
GACACGAGGATTTTCAGTCCTCTGCTCTACCAACTGAGCTATCTGGGCCTCTCATCTCACTGAAACTACCGTATCAGCACGTCATTCATAATATCAAATTGTATCTCAAAAGTCAACTATTTTTTTAGATTCTTTTTGAAAAATTCACAAGGCGCTCCATAAAATACACATCCCGGTTTCCATTCATATCTTACACATTCCAAAAGCTTCCCCTTTATGCAGTATTCACAGCTTGTACATACAAGCGCAGCTTCCTCCACTATATTCGGCTCCATGTCTGCCCAATAACCACTACGATCCGGTTTTTCACCGTTTATAAGCATTTTTTCTTTCAAAATCTTATCTTCTGCTTTTTCATGTTTCCTTTGTGCGGTACTGCAAATATAAGTACGCAGCGACAGTGCCGGTTCAATCCCCGGCAAAAAATAATGCATCAGACGGTCACCGCTTTTCTCCAGACAGGTAAATTCCAACATCGTTTCCTGCTGATATTCCTTCCCCGCCTTCTGGGCAAACGCTACAAACAATGCCATCAACGCTTTCGGATTATTTGCTTTTTGACTAAGCCAGGTCCACAAATTGTGCACAATCCCATCCTGCAAATCACTCATCAAAAAAACCGCCTCTATCTGCTCTTTCCCTCTCCACACAAAACTAAGTGCCTGATTGCATTCCCTCACCACAACCGGATCAACATTCACTTCGGATAATCTTAAAAACAAATTATGCATCTCCATACCGGAAAGCTTTTCCACCGCAACCACGCTCTCCGGCAGCTGCATCGTACAAAGCAAAGGATGAACCGCAACATCTGCCAAACGCACCTGATAGGTATATCGTTCCTGCTCAGACAATGCAAATTCATTTCTTTCCAGAAAGCCTTCAAACCCCTTCCATTCCTCAAACGATTGAGACATGGTCATTTGAATCGTCTCAACACCTGCCGATAACAGCATTTCCTTCGTGTAATCCAGCAGCTCCGTTGCCACACCCAGACGGTGATAAGCAGGTGCGACGGCAATACTCATAAGCTCTGCCCCATTTTCTCTTGGGTCAACAACTATCCCACCAATGATTTTTCCCATCTCCTCCAATGCCGCCAAATACCAAAACTGATTACGCTCCGGCATTTCCCATACTTCAGGAACAACAAAAAATTTTAGCAATTCAGTCTGCTCCATCTGTAGGGGATGTATCTGTAATAGCATCTCTCTTCCTCCTTAACCCTATTTTCACTTGGAAATTCCATCTCTTTCCATAGGGATAGTCTCCATGTACAACTTCCAACCTCGTCCGTCTTTCTTTGCATCAATTATCCGGAATTTTGTACCGGGTGCTAAAAGAAGCTCTTTTTCTCCTACATTCTCCAAATCCGTTCCTTCAATAGGAATGCCGTTTGTCCCCTTATGAGCAAGGATAAAAAATTGCATTTCTCTGTCTTCATATTTTTGATCATCAAAAGTCGTACTGCAAAAACCTTTTTCTTCTATAATCAACTCGCCCTTTTCCCGACTGAATTTATCTAAAACAGCATCTGTTTCTTCATTGCTTTTTGTAGACAGCATTCGGTTTATAATATCATAATTCACATCACGGCGTACCATTTTGTCCTGCTGCAAAGGGATCAGCTTCATTCCCGATACCGCCTGCTCTACAAATTTTTTCAGTTCTTTTGTCATCCCATCCGCCAACTGTTTCGGCATTTTTTTCACATCACAGTCTGCCCGAAGATATGCGTTCATGATACGATATTCCTCTTTCCCCATTTGACTGATGTCGGCAGCAACATAATGTCTCACACCGGTAACAGCCATTGGAACCTCATAAGCATTCACAATGCCCTTCCAAATATCCACTGTCTCCTGATTTTCTTCTCTTCGCTCTATTCGGTTTTGTCTCAGAGCCTGCTCCATAACCGTAGGCGTAGCCTCAATTTCTCTTTGAGGCAGCTTGCGACGCTGTTCCAAAAGCTTGCGAACAGCTCCTCGACGCTTTGAATGCTTAGCATACTCCGTAATATGCTCTTTGCGTTGCTTTTTGCTTAAGCTATTTTTTTGAGCAGGTGTCATTTTTTCAAATTTCGGAGGTTTTTCCCACTTTTCCAGTTCCACATTATCTTCCAGCGCATGATCTGTTTCCAGGATTTCCCTTTCCATTTCTGCCCAGGTTTTTTTATCAAATATTACTTCCTGGGGCTCCTCCCTTATGGTCTCTTCTCTTTCCACCACTTCGGGTGTGGCAACCTTTTCATCTTTTAGTTTATCTCTAAACGTTACCTCTGTTACCTTTAAATCCTTTTCGCTTACCCAGGAACGCGCCTCTTCCTTTAATGCAGATAAATCCTCATTCATTTTCTCCAAAGACTTATGTAATGCTCTCTCCTGCATACGCAAATTTTGAGCCTGACTATCTATCTTCTCCCATTCATCTCGCACTTCTTCCCAAGCCTGCGTTGCTTTCTCAAAATCCTTTAAAAATTCCTCTGTTTGGCTTATCTCCTCTTCATTCTCATCATCTTCTTCCATTGCCAAATATTTACTTCTTATTTGCTTTATTTTTTTGATTTCTTCCGCTCTTTCTTTAAACTCCGCCCTTTGAGCCTCAATTTTGTCACGAAGCTCATTAATTTTTGCCTCTTCCTCTTTCAGTTGCTTGTATCTGTCCCACTTCTCCGCAGACAGCCGTCCCATAGTCTCTTTCATAGACAAAACATTGGCATCATATTGAGCTTCCAGCTCCGGCAGCTCTTTAAGAATTTCGGCATGCGACTTCGGTTTCGCCCCATATTTTTTCTTCTCAGGAGCTTTTTTTACTTCCACCTTGTTCACCAAGGGCTTCTTTGTTTCATTTTGTTTTTCTTCTTTCGGAGCTAATATCTTCATACTGGCATTCAATAGTCCTGTGTTCACTTCATCCAGAACCTTACACAACTGGCGCCTCTGCGTATTCAATGCCCGAATCGGCTTTATTAATTCATCCCATCTTGGTTTTATTTCATTATAAGCCTGTGTCGCTTTTATTAACTCCTCCGAAGGCTCCGTAGCCTCTTCATCCTCTTCATATTCTTCACTCAGCTTATCATACAAGACTATAATCGGATCTAACCCAGCCTTTTCCTCCTTATTATTTTCTACTTCCTGCTCCAGCCTTGCTATTGCATCGCGGACTCCCACAAGCTCTGCCATCGCCGTTCCCAATGCCAAATATTCTTCCGGATCATCTTTTTTCATCTGTTCCAGTGCTTCTGCTGCCATTTCTTTATTGATAGCATATCTGGCTTCCTGCCTCTGCAGTTCTTCACGAACTTCATCGCTGCTCATTTTATTTACCGCTTTTTTCTGCGCAGGCATTTCTACTCGTGCAGTCCCCTTCTTAACCTCTGCATTCAAAAAAGTCGTCTGGACAGGCTCATTTTGCACAGACAACTGTTCTGTTTCAAGGATAGGCGTAGCCGTTATTGTGATATCCTTTTCAAATTTCATATGTTGTATCATAAAAACCCCTCCACACTTTTATTATTTCACTATTAAAAATGTAGCATATTATTCTCTTTTCGTGTATTCTTGCGCATAATTCATACTATTTTGCGTATAAAAAGAATCTTTATTTATTCCCGAATATCGGCAAGCACCTCTTTATCTATCACAAATTCCACACATCCCATATACATCGGTGCTACATCTCCCTCATTAAATGCAATGACTATATCGTTATCCGCATTGACATAGAAAGATGTTTCCTCTGTTATTTGTTCAAAATTCCATTCTGACATCTCCTCATCATCCAGCCAGTAGGTAATATTCTCATCTTCCTCCATCTGCTGACGCATCTGTTTTTTGATGTTGTCACTAATAGGGGTAATATAATCTGCTCCCTCTGTAAATAAATCCTTCAGCGCAACTCTCTTGCCACTTTCAAGGTCTATTGTGTAGAAATAATTCCACTGCACACCGCTTCCTGCTCCCTGATAACAAATCATCTTTAAAGTAAAATAAGAATCTCCGCTGCGAATTACTTCAGAATTTACAAGAATCTCCTGATAGCCATCTTCATATTTCAAATTTTCTTCAAACTCTGCAATCATCTGCGCGGTAATTGTTTCGATTTCCGTATTGATTTCTTCCTCGATTGCATCCGGGTCACAGGAAATCCATTCTCCCGGATTTTCCGGTTCAAGCAGGGTAATGCTTTCTTCTACAGCAGGCTTTACCTGATTCTCTGTTTCGCCGTCCTCTATCGACAGCTTCGGAACTTCTACCACTGCACTATGACGTTCATCCTCATAATGATAATCCCTAAATGTAACAACTTCTACAATCCTGCCTACCACCGGGATATTCACCATAGCATGCGCCACACCAGCTGATGTATTTGGCAAAACAATAAATGCCGCCACCATTGCTGCCGCACTTTTTACTGCTATGCTCCACCCTTCTTTTCGTCTTTTATCCATCTTGGCACGGGATATTTCCTGTTTCATTTTCTGTAGCTGCTCCGCTGACATGGAGGCAGCCTCATATTCTCTGCGCAGTTCTTCCATATTTCCCTGTTTCATGTGACCTCTCCTTTCCTTCTATTCTTCCAGCTTTATACGCAGCTTTTTCACACTGCGGTACAGACGACTTTTTACTGTATTGACGTTTTCCTGCAAAATCTCTCCGATTTCCTCCAATTTTAAATCTTCAAAATATCGCAGCTCCACTACCGCCTTATCCTCTTTCGAAAGGCTGTCCAGTGCCTTTTGCAAATCAAAATCCTCATACGCATCTTCATAACCGCTTTCTCCAATCTCTTCCAAAGGCACATGTTGCGGCGTTTTGCAGAATCGAAAGATTTCATTTAGCATAATCCGGTAAACCCAGGTTGCCGCATACTCCGCATTCTTAAGTGTGTGACTCCCTTTTATTGCTTTATACGCACCATTTTGTACGATGTCACCCGCATCCGCCTCATTGTGCACAAAGCTCATTGCCAGACGAAAATAGCGGTCATATTCCGACAACAAAATCTGTTCTACACATTTATCCTTAGCATTTTTCTTTTGTAGTATCATCCGGTCACACCTCCCTCGCTGTCCTTCTGATGATTAGACCTTCCAAACAGGCAAAAAGTTTCAGGGAAATATTTTTTTATCCAACTATTTTTTTACAAAAACTCTCAATCTGCACAAGGTTATCTTCCGACTGCTTCCACATGGGGTCAGTCAAGTGAAGACTTGTCACACTTTCCCCGGCACTCAGCTCCCTCTTTAAATTTTCAAAACATTTTTCTGCACTTCCTCCTGCACTGCACGCAAAAAATGCCACTTTTTTCTGCTTCAACTCTTCTTTATGATTCTTGATAAAACTGCGTAGTGGCGGCGCAAAAGTAGATGCCCACACCGGCGTTCCAAATACAATCATTTCATAGTCTGATAACTCCGCCTCATAAGACTTCAGCTTTGGTGCATCTCCCATTACCGCACTTCTGCCGCCCCAAAGATATTTTGTTACCTTTCCGGCAGGATATGCCTTCTCCGGCTCCAAACGCAGTACTTCTGCGCCTGTCTGCTCTGCAATCTTCTCTGCCACATACTTCGTATTTCCTTCTAAAGAATAATAAACGATTAATATTTTCATTTTCTGCCTCCTCTGTCTTTATAATTGATACATCCCTGTAAGATTTCCCGCCTGCAATACATGTCCCTCCATTGCCTTTTCCACATCCCTTTTCCGGGCAGTGGCCGGTAGCTCCAAATATGCATCCAGACAATACACCCGAAAAACATAGCGATGCTTATTTTTTAGAAAAAACGGTATTTTCGGTCCACGATACCTGTGCTTTCCATATGCTACTCCCTGCACCGCATTCCTCAAAGTCTTTACTTTTTCTGAAAGCACCACCGTTTCTCCGGCAGGAATCGCTTTCGGTATTATCTCTGTCCTCGGAATATTCCAAATTACCCAGTGATTCAAAATACCGCGGATAGGGATGTCCAAATCATCCATAATTACCACAATACTCTCTGTCTCCTCACATACATTTTCCAACCGAAGCTCCGGCGAAACATCCTCTCCAAATCCGGTATACTCATCAGGTATCCTCTCCATATCCGCAAATGCAGGACTGGAAATAAATAATGCCTCCCTCATCACAATACCTCCTTAAAATTTTCTTCAAAAAAATAGTTCACATGACGCCGAAAAAGCGGCATCAGCTCCTCTGTACTATCCGATGCAAGATGATACAAAAAGAATGGCGCATACAGCTCCATTGCCAACACACGGCAATCCTTCTTCTTCATCACACCCGCTTCGACGAGCTTTTCAAAGATTTTTTCCATGCCGTCAATCGGCATTTCTATAAAACAGCTTTTATAAAGCGCTGCCAACTCCGGATTTTTGAACTGCTCCATTAAAAGAATTTTTCGAAACGTCACCATCCATACATCTGTCGTCTGAAATACAAACATCTTAAGGCAAAACGTTTCCAGCCCTTCCATCTCATAAGACTGTAATCCGACAATTTCTCTGCTCTTTTCCAGAAAGCGGTTTCTACACCGTTCCACAATGGCATCCAAAATTTCCCGCTTACTTTTGTAATGTTTATACAGGGCACTGTTTCTTACTCCTACCGCATCCGCAATGGCGCGCACAGAAACAGCCTCGTATCCATATACAGAAAACAGCCTCATCGCTTCTGTTAAAATCCGCTCTTTCGTATTTCCTTCTCTTTTCATATTTCCTCCTGCAAAATACACCAAAGAACCTTTTGCAAAACAAAAGTGAGCAATCGCTCACCTCTATATTAGTGACCAATTGCCCACTTGTCAATCCTTTTCTCATATCCTGCTATATTCAAAACAGCTTATTCTGCTTCCAGACTCTTTTTTACCTCTTCCATAGTCGGAATAGAGTCGGTTGCTCCCATACGGGATACTGTGATAGAAGATGCCTTCGCACACATCTTAAGAGCCTCCGGTATCGTCATATCCGCCAGAAGAGAAGCAATAAAATAACCGGTAAAGGTATCTCCTGCTGCCGTAGTATCGACTGCTTTTACTTTAAAAATACCTTGCCTGCAGGTCTGGCTTTTATCACGGTACACGACACCATCTGAGCCTAATGTCAGCACAATTCTTGCCTCCGGATATTTCTCCATCAGCTTGTCCAGTATCTTATCCGGCTCAGTTTCTCCGGAAATCTGTCCGCCCTCAATTTCATTTAACAGGAAAATGGAAATTTTACCCAAGTCGCATTTGTCCAGTGCTGCGTCGAAGGGCGAAGGGTTTAAAGCAATCTGCATCCCGATTTCATATGCCTTATCAATAATATAATCCAGCTCATTTATCTCATTCTGAAGTAAAAGAATATCCCCTTTTTCAAAATGCGAAAACACTTCATCTACAAACTCTCTTGTGATTTTACGATTGCTTCCGCCATATAATAAGATACAGTTCTGTGCATTTTTATCCACCTGAATAATGGCATGTCCGCTTTTTCCCGGAATCATCTTTACAAAGGTGGTATCGATTCCGCTTTCCTTACACACATCTAAAAAGAGTTGTCCCTCTTCACCCACCTGCCCTGCATGGTATACCGGCACACCCGCTCTTGCAAGGGAAATGGACTGATTCAGCCCCTTTCCCCCAAGAAAGGTCTCCATCCCAAAGGAATCCATTGTCTCTCCCGGTGTTACTGCATGATCAACGCTATACACGTAATCATAATTCAATGAACCAAAATTTAATACCTTCATCATATCCTCCTTGTCATCCCCACAAACTATGCTTTGCACCAAACAAAGCTTTTTTCTATTATACTTCTGTTTCCGTTTTTTTGCTACTTTTTTTGTTTTTTCTCATTCTTCAATACTATCATAAGAGACTTTTCTAAGCACATTCAAAAAAGGGGCTTATACAAGCCCCAAAGATTTCAAAACATATAACCACATTGTCAATGTAAATGCACTAAATAATGTTGTCGCCATAATGATGCTGGCTGTCAGCGTACCCTCACAGTCCATATTTTTTGCCATAATATAGCAGCTTACCGTAGTTGCCGAGCCAAGCATTACTAAAATTGCAATCAGCATTTCTCCGGTAAAGCCACACCAGACAGCTATCGGCAATCCGATTAGCGCCAATCCGATGAGCTTAATCATACTTGCCGCTATCGTCAAACGGATTCCCGAAAGGGCTTTTCTGCCCTCAAAGGAAGCTCCCATAGACATCAGTCCCATCGGTGTTGCCAGCACTGCAATATTATGTAAGGTCTTATCCAACACAGCCGGCATATGAAGTCCTGCCAGAGACCAGCAAAATCCCAACAAAATTCCCCAGATAATTGGATTTTTACAGACTCCCTGAAATGCTTTTTTCAGCGCTTCTTTATCCAGCCTTTCCTGCTTTGGATTCATCAGAGATAAAATCAACACCGCTGCCACATTATAAAGAGGAACCGTTGCTACGATCATAAGCGGCGCCATTCCCGAATTACCATAAATGTTTTGAATGAAGGCAATTCCCAAAAGTGCCGCACTGCTGCGATAACTGCCCTGCACAAATTCTGCCCGGTAATCTTTTTTTATAAGCAAAAATGACACTCCTGTCAGAAGCAGAATGCAGCCGGCCGTTATAAAAAAGCAAAACAGCACAAATTTCAAATTCCAGACCTCTGCAAACGCGGCCGTAGACAAATCCTCAAACAAAAGCACCGGAAGAGCCACCTTAAACACAAAAGCATTCATTTTCGCAGAAAAAACCTCATCAATCAGTCCCATTCTCCGAAACAAAATGCCCACCGCCATGGTCAGAAAAATCGGCATGGTGGCACCGGCACTGAATATTAAATTTTCCACACTTAAGCATCTCCCTTATTTACAATATATATCCCCACACTAATCAACAAAAGTGCTGTAATACTTGCCACACCCAAAGAACCTGTTTCTCCAAGCAAAAGTGCTGACAGTATCACCCCAAATATCGGCGTCATAAAACTAAACACAGTAACAACCGAAACCTCATTGTATTTTAACAAAATTCCCCATACGGAATATGCCACCGCCGAAACAAAGCCCAGATAAATAAGCATTCCCACGGCAGGAAAAACCGCCTCTGCCGGAGTTATCCGCGCTCCCGCCAAATAAGCAGCTCCCATCATAGTCAGACCGCCCAGCGCAAACTGATAGCCGCTTAATACCACCGGATTTTCATCTTTCGAATAGATTTTTATCATAACCGTAGAAAACGCATTGGCAACGGTTGCCAAAAGAAGCGCACCTTCTCCGCTCCATTTCATCTGTAGGTCAAAGCCGGCACTGCCTGCCACATTGACGAGCACCACCCCCGCAAATCCCAGCACACAGCCCAATAGCTTTCGGCGGTTGATTACCTCCTGCCGGAAAAAGACTGCTGCCACAAAAATTGACATAAATACATTAAAACCGTTAATGATGGACGATTTTACTCCCGTTGTATGTGCCAGTCCAATATAAAAAAACAAATACTGCAAAACCGTCTGCACCATAGACAGCTTTATGATTTTTCCTATGGAACATCTTTTGGGTATCAGGCATTTTCTGCTGAGCAGGCTTCCCAGCAGAATTGTCAATACTCCTGCCAGAAGGAAACGACATCCCGCAAATAAAATCTGCACCATCGTTTCCTCTGCCTCAATGCCAAACAATCGATATCCGATTTTTATGCAGGAATGCGCACTGCCCCACAGCCCGCAGCATACCAACGCCAAAAGACATACCATCCATTTCTTTTGTAAAATATGCTTCTTTTCCATTGTTCTTTATCTTTCTGTTCTCCAAAATGCACAGGAATACGGCGGTAAATCGCTGCCACCTCCGAAGTCATGTACTTCTCCTGTAATCAAATCAACTCCGGTTCCGGAATTTGCATTAAAATCCGCATGGTATGTGTTACCGTCTGCATTGATTGCTACCAGCACACGCTCTCCCTCTACCGCACGCTCAAAAATGAGTTGCTTTGGCTGAACCATAATATTGCGATAGCCGCCATAGCAAAGTGCCTTACTTTCCTTTCTGGCTTTTGCCAACATGGATATCCACTGTGTCAACTCATTTGCTTCCGGCTTTTCCACAGACGGACGCAAAGAAGGGTCACCGTTTTTCTTATCTCCCTCCATACCCCATTCGCTGCCATAGTAAACAGCAGGCACACCGGGCATACCAAACAGCAGTCCATAGATAGGCTTCATACAGCTTTTATCTGTAAGAATGGTTGCAATGCGGGTTACATCATGATTATCCACAAAGCTGAGCAAATGCTTTCCGGTATACAGACACCACTGCTCCAATCCAAACTGTCTGTTGAGACTATAGGAAATTTCATGCATATTTCCGGTATTAAAGCTGGAATACAGACCCTTATAGCATTCATAATTTGTCACACTATGACAACCACGTTCATTCATAAAACGGTTATAATCTCCGTGAAGCGTTTCGCCCATCAGGACAAACTCCGGCTTTAAATCATTCGTCATGCCACGCAGTGCCGCCAAAAAATCTAAATCCAGACAGTATGCTACATCCAGACGCAAACCATCAATATCATAATCTCTCACCCAACCGCGAATGGCATCAAATAAATAATTCTGCACATCCGGATGACGCAGATTCAGCTTCACCAGCTCATTACAACCTTCCCAGGCCTCATACCAGAAGCCGTCATTGTAATTGGTGTTTCCGTCAAAGGAAATGTGAAACCAATCCTTATATGGACTATCCCATTTTTTTGCTCTCACATCCTCAAATGCCCAGAAGCCTCTCCCCGCATGGTTAAAAACACCATCCAGCATAATTTTAATTCCGGCATTGTGCAAAGCATCACATACCCGTTTAAAGTCCTCTTTTGTTCCCAGTCTGCAATCTATTTTGTTGTAATCTCGTGTATCATATCCATGAGCATCGCTTTCAAACAACGGATTGAACAGTACGCAGTCTGCTCCCAGCTCCCTGATATGCTCTACCCAATCAAGCACACGCAAAATCCTATGCTCCGCTACTCCATCCTGCCCTACGGGCGTTTCATTCTGCAGGGGTGCTCCGCACATCCCCAATGGATAAATCTGATAAATTACCGCTTCTTCAAACCACATAAGCTACCTCCAAATCAGCAATTTTTATCATTGATTAACACACCTGTATATTTCGGTACGTTAAATCTCTTTGCAAACATATCACATTTACACATAAAAATATAGTATATATTTTTTCCACATTTTTGCAGCGTTTCAAAATTTCCCTGTCCCTTTGCAAAAATCACATCCGCTTCCTCTATGGCAGTACGCGCCTGCTCAGAAAGCTCTTCCAGACAGGTGCCTGCCACGTCAGTTCCGTTTCCGATAACCGTCACCTCTCTATCCAGCCCTATCTGAATCGCATCCTCCATAGTCGCATCATTCAGTACCGGTTTTCCTCTTACAATCACTGTCATCTGAAGCCGTGGATAATTTTCCTTTAAAATTCCAAGCAGAATTTTATCCATTACGATTTCACCACAGTTGTCAGTGATATAAACCAGTCTTTTTGCTATTTCCAATTCTGCTTTCAGATTTGCGTATTCCACCGCATCAATTACAATATCCTTTGCTCCATCCAGAAACGCCGCCAATTTATCCTCATCCACCCGGTTCATGGCACCAAAATCGATATAATTCCCCATCATGGCATATTGGATAGCCGCCTTTAACTGATCCTGCTGTTCTTCTACCCGATTACGGATTTCTGCCTCCTTTTCCAGCATCCATGAATTAAAATACTTTTTAATGTCCGAATAATCCATTTCATTTCCGAACATTTCCTTTTGTATCTTATCTATCTCACGCACGATGGTAGGACCACTCTCCGCCTTTGATACTCGACTCATCAGCTCCAACACCCTCTGCATGTATTCTATTTTTTTATCATCCGCCACATCCTCCGGGCACCGCTCTAACTGTCTTGTCACCAGACACTTGATGCACTCCGGGTTTAATCGTACTGTTTCTTTCATTTTTCCACCGCTGCACTCATCGTTTTATAAAAATCAGGATACTCTTTTTTTAACCTTATCGGCTTAAAATCCCTATCCAGAAAAGCATGCTCCGACACTGCCGTACATACCACCGTCTGCTCCGGTTGCTTTCGCATCTCGTATGCAAGTTTAAAACGCACTCCGTTAAACTCCTGCATAAACACAGAAATAGCAACCTCATCCGGAAACGTGGTGCTCTGCTTATAGTTACAGTCTACGGATAGTACCGGAGAAATAATTCCCATTTTCTCCAACTTATCATAACCCCAGCCCAGTCGTTCCAGATAGTCAATTCTCGCTTCTTCCATCCAGCGGATGTAATTGGAATGATGAGTAATGCCCATTTTATCGGTTTCGTAATATTTTACCTGATGAATATATGTTTCCATAGCCTGCTCCAATTCATTAATTTACTTTCTCTTTACAGCATACCTGCGAAATCCCCCTACAGTCTTCCGAAAAAATTTCCATATATCGTTCTCCCCAGTTACACATCGCATCCAGAATGGGAGTCAGACTCTCTCCAAACTCTGTCAGACGATACTCTGTTTTAGGCGGCACGACAGGATATACGGTACGATGAATCAATCCGTCCCTTTCAAGCTCCCGAAGCTGTTGCGCCAGCATTTTATCCGTAGCCTGAGGCATTCTCCTTCGCAGCTCATTGTATCGCAATGTATGATTTACCAAATGCCACAAAATAATCGCCTTATACTTTCCACCAATAAGGGAAATGGTAGCCTCTACCGGGCAATTATAATCTTTATTCTCTTTTGACATAATAATCCTTTCCTTTACCGATTGCAAATCAATGCCCATACTTACTTTTAGGGAAGTATATACCCAAAAAGTGCATACTTGTCTAAACGTTTGTTTTTTATA
>JAZNIP010000192.1:0-7467 GCA_045577575.1 Lachnospiraceae bacterium
GTTAAAGGAAATTGACTATATGCTGCTGATCACCTTCGTATGCTTCTTTGTGGTTTCCGAAAATCTGGGCCGCATGGACGTTGTTCGTGAGCTGATGCAGAGCCTGCTGGGGCGCAGCACTCTGTTCACCTCCGTGGGCGCAAGCCAGATTATCAGCAACGTGCCTGCTGCAGTGCTGCTGTCCGGCTTTGCGAAAATAAAGCCGGGAGAAAAGGTAGTGGACTTGGGAACAGGAACGGGAATTATACCGATTCTGCTTTCTGCCAAGACGAAGGCATCCCGGTTGTATGGATTGGAGATTCAGTCGGAAAGTGCAGACATGGCAAAAAGAAGTGTTTTGCTGAACGGATTGGAGCAGAGAATTGAAATCGTAGAGGGTGACATCAAGGAAGCCTCAAGGCTGTTTGGAGCGGCGGGGTTTGATGCGGTTACCTGTAATCCGCCTTATATGATAGGACAGCATGGACTACAGAATCCGGACGGTCCAAAGGCAATTGCAAGACATGAGGTGTTATGTACTTTTGAAGATGTAGCAAGAGAGGCGGCCAGACTACTGCGACCGGGAGGAAAGTTTTATCTGGTGCACAGACCGTTTCGACTGGCAGAAATTATCAGTACGCTGCTTGCGCATAAATTAGAGCCTAAGAGAATGCAGCTTGTATACCCTTTTGTAGATAAGGAGCCCAACATGGTGCTGCTAGAGGCAAGCAGGGGTGGAAATTCCCGCATGACGGTGGAACCGCCGCTTATTGTGTATAAGGAGCCGGGGGTTTATACATCAGAAATTTATGATATTTACGGATATTAAGAATACCGGAGAGAAATCAGAATGACAGGAAAACTGATGCTGTGTGCGACGCCTATCGGGAATTTACAGGATATGACGCCACGGGTCATTGAGGCGCTTCGTGAGGCAGATATGATTGCCGCGGAGGATACGAGAAACAGTGTGAAACTGCTGAATCATTTTCAGATTTCCACACCGATGACCAGTTACCACGAATACAATAAAATAGAAAAGGCAAAATATCTCATCGGATGTATGCAGGAGGGCAAAACGATTGCTCTCATTACGGATGCGGGTACGCCCGCTATTTCCGATCCGGGAGAAGTGCTTGTACAGATGTGTCAGGAATGTGGTATTGTAGTGACCTCATTACCGGGACCGGCAGCCTGTATTACTGCGTTGACGCTTTCCGGCCTGTCTACAAGACGTTTTTGCTTTGAAGGATTTTTACCTTCTGATAAAAAAGAAAAAAAAGAGATTCTGGAGGAATTAAAAAAAGAATCCAGGACTATCATTTTGTATGAAGCACCTCATCGACTTGTGAGGACGCTGACAGAGCTATGTGACACGCTTGGAGAGCGGCGGATTACATTGTGCAGAGAGCTGACTAAGAAATTTGAAACGGTAATACCGACTACACTTACGGGTGCACTCGCTCTTTATGAAACGGAGGAGCCCCGCGGAGAATATGTGCTTGTACTGGAAGGCAAAAGTATCGCTGAGCAGAAAAAAGAGCTGGCAGAGAACTGGCTGCAAATCAGTATTGAAGAGCATATGGCACGCTATGAATCTCAAGGGATTTCTCATAAAGAAGCCATGAAGCTGGTGGCAGCAGACAGAGGGATTTCTAAGCGGGAGGTTTACCAATATTTTATTGATGAAAAAAATAGTTGACAAAAGAGTGAGGGCAACATATACTTTGAATGTCAAACTATTTTTGAAACATATAAACCCAAAATAAAAAGGAGATAAAAGCAATGTTAGAAAGAGTAAAAGAAATCATTCAGGAACAGTTAAACTTAGACGGAGTTGAAATCACAGAAGAATCCTCCTTCAAAGATGATTTAGGTGCAGACTCCCTTGATTTATTTGAGCTGGTTATGGCATTCGAAGAAGAGTACGGAATTGAAATTCCTTCTGAAGACCTTGAGCAGATTACAACTGTTGGTGCTGTTATTGAATACATGAAGAATAAAGGCGTTGAAGCATAAATGAAAACAAGAGTTACGGAATTACTGGGAATTGAATATCCTATCATTCAGGGTGGTATGGCTTGGGTAGCAGAGCATAATCTGGCAGCAGCAGTGTCTGAGGCCGGAGGACTTGGCATCATCGGTGCAGGCGGTGCACCGGCTGAATTTATCAGAGAGCAGATTCAGAAAGTAAAAGAAGCTACTGACAAGCCCTTTGGTGTAAATCTGATGCTTATGAATCCGGAAGCGGATGCAATCGCACAGATTATTGTAGATGAAGGCGTTAAAGTAGTAACGACCGGAGCAGGTAACCCTGGTAAATACATGGCGATGTGGAAAGAAGCGGGCGTAAAAGTTATCCCGGTTGTGGCAAGTGTTGCTATGGCAAAGATGATGGAGCGTGCAGGAGCGGATGCAGTTGTGGCAGAGGGAACGGAGTCCGGTGGACATATCGGTTCCGCTACTACGATGACACTTGTACCGCAGGTAGTGGATGCAGTGAGCATTCCGGTGATTGCGGCAGGTGGTATTGCAGACGGAAGAGGCTTTGCAGCAGCTATGATGCTTGGTGCTGAGGCTGTTCAGATGGGAACACGCTTCGTTGTTGCAAAAGAATCCATCGTACATGAAAATTACAAGAAAAAAGTAATTGCAGCGAAGGATATTGATTCGGAAGTAACAGGTATGAGTCATGGTCATCCGGTGCGTCAGCTCCGCAATAACATGACAAGAGAATACTTGAAGCTCGAAAAATCGGGAGCACCGTTTGAAGAGCTGGAGAGACTGACACTTGGTGCACTGCGTAAAGCGGTTGTAGAGGGTGATGCAGTAAACGGTACATTGATGGCAGGTCAGATTGCCGGACTTGTGAAAAAAGAAGAAACCTGTGCGGAAATGATTCAGGAAATCATGGAAGAGGCACAGAAATTACTGGCAAGATAAAAGAAATGATAAAATGTGAAATACATAGGAGGTCATAACAGACCTCCAATTTCACATTACAATACTTTGAATATCAAACTAAAAGGAGCAGAGCATGAGTAAAATAGCATTTATGTTCCCTGGTCAGGGAGCGCAGTATGTAGGAATGGGAAAAGATTTTTATGATGCGATTCCAAGCAGCCGGGAGATGTTTGAACTGGCTGGAAAGGCAAGCGGACTGGATGTAGTTAGTCTTTGCTTTGAAGAAAATGATAATATCAATATTACGGAATACACACAAATTGCAATGTTGGCAGCAGAGGTTGCCATTTTAAAGGCAGTAGAAGAAAAAGGCATCAAGCCGGATGTAACGGCAGGCTTAAGTCTCGGTGAATATGGTGCGCTGGCAGCAAGTGGTGTAATGAGCGCGGAGGATGTATTCAAGGTAGTAAGACAGCGTGGTATTTATATGCAGGAAGCAGTACCTACCGGTGGAGCTATGACAGCGGTTTTGGGACTGGATGCAGAAACGATTGAAAAAATTTGTGAAGAAACAGAAGGAATCGTATCGATTGCAAACTACAACTGTCCGGGACAGATTGTTATTACCGGTGAAGAAGCAGCAGTTGCAGCAGCAGCGGAGAAGCTTTCCGCAGCAGGCGCAAAAAGATGTGTGGCACTGAAGGTAAGCGGACCGTTCCATTCCCAGATGCTGACCGGAGCCGGTGAAAAGCTGGGTGAGGTGCTGAAGGATATGGAAATTCAGGACATCAAGGTTCCGTACATAGCAAATGTAACAGCAGATTATGTAACAGAGAAAGAACAGGTAAAAGACCTTTTAACAAAACAGGTATCTTCTTCCGTAAGATGGCAGCAGACGGTAGAACGCATGCTTGCAGACGGTGTAGATACTTTCATTGAAATCGGACCGGGAAAAACATTGTCCGGATTTATGAGAAAGATTAATAAGGACGTAAAAACCATTAGTATAGAGAAATTAGAAGATTTAGAAAAATTAGAGGAGCTGAAGTAAATGTTAAGTGGAAAAATTGCACTGGTAACGGGAGCGAGCAGAGGCATTGGCAAGCAGATTGCTTTGACACTTGCGGGCTATGGTGCTACCGTAATCGTGAATTATAACGGTTCAAAAGAAAAGGCAGAAGCAGTAGTAGCAGAGATTGAAGCAAATGGTGGAACAGCAGAAGCTGTGCAGTGCTCCGTAGCAGATTTTGCGGCTTGTGGGGAGATGATTACAGCAATGCTTGCAAAATATGGTCGTATTGATATTCTGGTAAACAATGCCGGTATTACAAAGGATAACCTTGTTATGAAGATGACAGAGGAAGACTTTGATGCAGTCATTGATACAAATTTAAAGGGTACCTTCAATACAATTAAGCATATGTACCGGGCATTTTTAAAGCAGCGCAGCGGAAGCATTATTAATATGACAAGTGTGTCAGGTGTGCTCGGAAATGTGGGACAGGCTAATTACTCTGCTTCCAAAGCAGGTGTTATCGGTCTGACCAAATCTATGGCAAGAGAGCTGGCAAGCAGAAATATTACAGTAAATGCAGTTGCACCGGGCTTTATTGATACGGATATGACACAGGCTATGACGGATGCTGCTAAAGAAGCAACACTTACACAGATTCCGTTAAAGAGAATGGGACAGCCGATTGATATTGCAGAGACGGTAGCGTTCCTTTCAAGTGACAGGGCTTCCTATATTACAGGCCAGATTATCAGTGTAGACGGTGGTATGGCAATTTAAGGAAAGAGAGGTATAAATAATGAGCAGACGTGTAGTAGTAACAGGTATGGGTGCAATCACCCCTATCGGACTGAGTGTAGAAGAATTCTGGAATGGTGTTAAGGCACAGGAAATCGGATTTGGAGAAATTACAAAATTCGATACAACAGACTATAAATGTAAAATTGCAGCAGAGGTAAAAGGCTTTGATGCAAAAAATTATATGGATTTTAAGGCTGCAAAGAGAATGGAAGCATTCTGCCAGTATGCAGTAGCTGCGACAAAAGAGGCTATGGAGGATGCAGGACTGGATATGGAAAAAGAAGATCCATTTCGTGTAGGTGTATCTGTTGGTTCCGGTATCGGTTCTCTGCAGGCAGTAGAAAGAGAATACAAGAAGCTCCTTGACAAAGGACCTTCTCGTGTAAATCCATTGCTTGTTCCTATGATGATTGCGAATATGGCAGCAGGAAATGTATCCATTGCATATGGTTTAAAGGGTAAGAGTATCAACGTAGTAACGGCTTGTGCTACCGGTACAAACTCCATCGGAGAAGCATTCCGTGCAATCCAGTACGGTGAGGCAGAGGTAATGGTAGCAGGTGGTACCGAAAGCAGCATCACACCGATTGGTGTGGCTGGCTTCTCTGCACTGACAGCGTTATCCAGCAGTGATGACCCGAAGAGATGCTCTATCCCGTTTGATAAAGAAAGAAGCGGCTTCGTGATGGGTGAAGGCGCTGCAATCGTTGTTCTGGAAGAATTAGAGCATGCAAAAGCACGTGGTGCTAAAATTTATGCAGAAGTTGTAGGCTATGGTGCAACAAGTGATGCATATCATATTACATCTCCGGCAGAGGATGGAAGCGGTGCAGCTAAGGCTATGGAATATGCAATCGCAGATGCAGGCATTGCAAAAGAGGATGTAACATATATTAATGCACACGGTACAAGCACACATCATAACGATTTGTTTGAAACACGGGCAATTAAACTGTTATTTGGTGAGCATGCAAAAGAAATGAAGATTAACTCCACAAAGTCTATGGTAGGTCATCTGCTTGGTGCAGCCGGAGCAATTGAGTTTATTACCTGTGTAAAAGAACTGGAAGAAGGCTATATCCATGCAACAGTAGGCTATCAGGTACCGGATGAAGAATGTGATTTGGATTACTGCAAGGAGCCGGTAGAAACCGATGTGAAATACGCTCTGTCCAATTCTCTTGGATTTGGCGGACATAATGCAAGTATTCTTGTGAAAAAATACGAGGCATAAGGAGAAGAGGAGATAGTATGTCAGTATTAACAGCAAAGGAAATAATGGAAATTATACCGCATAGACAGCCGTTTATGCTGGTAGATACAATCGAAGAGCTGGAGATGGGCAAAAAGGCAGTAGGAAAAAAATGTGTTTCCTATAATGAACCGTTTTTTGCAGGGCATTTCCCGGGAGAACCGGTTATGCCCGGAGTCCTTATTTTAGAGGCATTGGCACAGGTGGGTGCGGTTGCGATTCTCAGCCAGCCGGAAAACAAAGGAAAGACAGCTTATTTCGGAGCAATCAATTCTGCAAAATTTAAAGGCAAGGTTGTTCCGGGAGATGTACTGATGCTGGAAACAGAGATTATCAAAGCAAAAGGCCCTATCGGTGTAGGCAGTGCAAAGGCTTATGTAGACGGTAAGGTTGTAGCACAGGCAGAGCTTACCTTTGCTCTGGGAAAAGCGGAGTAGAAACATGGAAAAAAGCAAACCACTTGTAATCGGAGATTTAAAAGCAGAAGTACCTGTGATTCAGGGTGGTATGGGTGTCGGAATCAGTCTGTCCGGTTTGGCAGGAGCAGTAGCAGCACAGGGTGGTATCGGTATCATTTCCACAGCGCAGATTGGGTATCGGGAGCCGGAGTTTGATGCACATCCGATAGAGACAAATCTGCGCGCCATCGGAACAGAAATTCGCAAAGCGAGAGAGCTTGCAAACGGTGGTATCATTGGCGTTAATATTATGGTGGCAACAAGAGATTATGAGCGCTACGTAAAAGCTGCAGTAGAATCGGGCGTAGATTTGATTATTTCAGGTGCGGGACTTCCGATGAAGCTGCCGGAGCTGACAGCAGGCAGTAATACCAAGATTGCACCGATTGTATCCAGTGTAAAATCTGCGGATGTCATTTTTAAATATTGGATAAAGAAATATGACAGGCTTCCGGATTTGGTTGTGATTGAAGGACCCCGCGCGGGCGGACATCTCGGCTTTAAGCTGGAAGAATTGGAAGAAATTGATGATGCGGCATATGATGAAGAGATTAAGAGAATCATTGCCCGTGTCAATGAATATGCTGCGCAGCGCGGAACGGAAATTCCTGTCGTAGTGGCAGGTGGTGTCTATGAGCGTAAGGACATGGAACATTATCTGGAAATGGGAGCGGCCGGTGTACAGGTAGCAACCCGTTTTGTAACTACCTATGAATGCGATGCGGCAGATGCCTATAAGCAGGCATACATCAATGCCAAAAAAGAGGATATTGTAATTGTAAAGAGTCCGGTCGGTATGCCCGGAAGAGCAATTCTGAATCCTTTTATGAAGAAGGCAAAGGAGGGGCAGATTCCTCACGGAAGATGCCATCTCTGTGTCAGTACATGCAAGCCGGCCGAAACTCCGTATTGTATTACGGAGGCTCTGGTAAATGCGGCTGTGGGCAACGTAGACGAGGCACTTTTATTCTGCGGCAGTAACGCTTACCGGGCTGACAAGCTTGAACATGTAAAAGATATTATGGACGAATTCAGATAAATTGAGATAAAAACAATAGATG
>JAZNIP010000193.1:0-6360 GCA_045577575.1 Lachnospiraceae bacterium
CTGTGCATTTCCAATCAAAACCATTATTGATGATGACACCCCGAAAGTACATGCCCTGACCCAAATCCAGCAGGAGAGTCTGTGGAAGTTTCTGCGGGAGGACCTATGGAGAATTGGCAGATTATATCAGAAGAATCATAAAGGAAGAGTTTAATGGAGGATAAAAAAGAGACCTTACTGAAGCAGATTCATGAAAGAATGGATTATTCGAAGGAATTGGAAGAAACTGAGGTGCGAAGGCTGATAGGAGAATGTCTGAGTGAATACGGAAGAGAGCGTTTTCTAAGTTTGCAGGAAAGAGAACAGCTCGGAAAAGAACTGTTTTATGCAATCCGAAAATTAGACATACTGCAGGAGCTGTTGGAGGATGAAGAGATAACGGAAATTATGATAAACGGACCAAATCATATCTTTATTGAGAAAAGAGGACAACTGATTTCCTGGGATAATCATTTTTCTTCAAAGGAGAAATTAGAGGATGTAATTCAACAGATTACTGCAAAATGCAATCGCGTCATAAATGAAGCATCACCGATCGTAGATGCCCGTCTGGAAGACGGTTCCCGGGTAAATGTAGTGCTTGCGCCGATTGCATTAAACGGACCGATTGTTACAATAAGACGATTTCCGAAGAGGCCGATTGATATGAAACAATTAATAGAGATGGGCTCTGTTTCGGCAGAGGCAGCACAGTGGCTAAAGCAGTTGGTTAGAGGTGGATATAATATTTTAATCAGCGGAGGTACCGGTTCCGGGAAAACAACCTTTTTAAATGCCTTATCGGAGTATATTCCGAGAGAGGACAGAATTATAACAATAGAAGACAGCGCAGAGCTGCAGATACAGGGAGCGCCAAATCTGGTACGGATGGAAACAAGAAATATGAATGCGGAGGGATGCCGGGAAATTACAATACGGGATTTAATCAAAACAAGCCTGCGTATGCGTCCTACAAGGTTGATTGTGGGCGAAGTAAGAGGCGGGGAGGCATTGGATTTGCTGCAATGCCTGAATACGGGGCACGACGGTTCCCTATCAACCGGACATGCCAATAGTGCAAAGGATATGCTGTCGAGACTTGAAACAATGGCATTGATGGGAATGGAGCTTCCCGTTTCTGCTATTCGCAGACAGATAGCTTCCGGAATTGATATTATCGTACATTTGGGACGACTGCGCGATAGGACGAGAAAGGTATTGGAGATAGCAGAGGTTATTGGCATGGAAAAGGAAGAAATACTTCTGAATACACTATGCAGCTATGAAGAGGAGGATTGCAGTTTGGAGGAGGTGAAGGGGCGGCTTGTTTTTAAAAATGAATTGCAGCATAAAGGAAAGCTGCGGGCAGCAGGATTATCGGACTTATCGCTTTTCTAAAAAGGAATATATGAAATACGGAGGTGTCGGATTTTTTGTTGCCGTATTTGTTCTTTATTTCTTTTATAAGAGTATATGGGTTGTATGGGGCGGAGTGCCTTGTGCGTTCTTTTATTGCAGATGGAAAAAACGACAGCTGTGTGAGAAAAGAAGGTATACACTGGAGCAGGAGTTCAAGGATTGGATTTGTATTGTGGACTTGGGACTGCAGGCAGGGTATTCCATTGAAAATGCTTTTTTAAAAGCCGGAAGAGAAATAAGACTTCTGCATCATGAAAATTCGATGATTCAGCGAGAAGCTTATAGGCTGGAGCAACAATTAAACAATCATGTGACATTAGAAAAAATATTGTGGGACTTTGGAGAAAGAAGTGGTTCAGAGGATATTCAAAATTTTGCGGAGGTATTTGTGGTAGGAAAACGAAGTGGAGCCAATATAAGAGAAATGATTGCGGGGTGCTGTGAAATTATCATACAAAAAATGGAAGTAGAGAGGGAAATACAGATGTTGATTCATGGAAAGGTTATGGAGCAAAAAATTATGTGCCTTGTTCCGTTTGCAATCATATCGTATATCAATCTCTCGTCTCCGGGATATTTTACACCGCTTTATCACAATCCGGCAGGAATATGTATTATGACTATGTGCCTGAGTATATATCTTTTTTCGATTTGGCTGTCTTTGCGTATTATTAAAATTGAGGTATAGCGTATGGCGGTTGTTTACTTTATGAGTATTATAGTATCCTTCTGTTTTTTTATAAAAAGAAAAAATCAGCGCAGATACATAATCATATTATTAGCCGGAAGTATACTAGCATTTTTTATGCGAATAGCAGAGCTATCGAAAACCGACAGCCAATCGGTAACGGAAATTATCCGTTCAGAAAAAGACGGGAGAAATAAAATAGTAGAGCTACAGGTAAAGGCGCTGGAAAGGAAATCAGATAATACGGAAGCAAAAGAGGCTGACATAGGGGAAACGGGGCTTATTTTAGAAATAGAAAAGCAGGCATATACAAAAGAAGAGCTGGAGGTATTGGAGCAGGAGATGTGGCGTGAGGTCGAAAAGCGATTACCGGGAAAGAACAGCTCTTTGGATGATGTGACAGAGCCACTTTGTTTTCCGGAGCGGGTAGAGGGATATCCGTTTTGTCTGACATGGAGTAGCAGCCAACCGGATATACTGGCGCAGGATGGAAGCCTGAAAGAGGATATTCCCGAGCAGGGTGTTCTGATAGAGGTAAATGCCTGTATTACGGAGGAAGGATGCGGATTTGAAAAGGACAGGCTGTTTTATGTAAAGGTTTTTCCATCTCAGACATGGGAGGCATATTTTAAAAGACTGCAACTCTATTTGAAGGAATCAGAGGCTTTGAGCAGGAAAGAAGGATATTATTTGCTGCCAAAGGATTTTGAAGGGAAGAGGCTGTTATTCCGGGAGAGAAAAAAGGAAAACAGCAAGAGCCTGTTTTTACTGGCAGTTACAGGCGCGGCAGCAATGGCGGCGGTGATACAGCAGGAGCAGAAAAAGAAGGATAAACAACGTATGGAAGAGATAGAAAAAGCATACCCGCAGTTAGCAGTGCGTATGGCGATGCTTGCGGATACAGGATTGACGATATCGGGAGCTTTGAAACGGATTGTAGGAGAATATGGAAAAAGAAAGCAAAAGAAGGCTTTGCCGTTATATGAAGAGCTGCTGGTTGCCTGTCGGGAGATGGAATCCGGAATTTCAGAGAAAACGGCTTATCAGAATTTAGCAAAGCGTTGTTCATTGACGTGTATCATACGTTTTTCTGCATTATTGGTACAGTATGTACAAAGCGGTGCAGCAGGGTTGAAAAAAGCATTGAAGGAAGAGGCCGGACAGGCATTAAAGGAAAGAAAGGAGAGAGCACGCAGGAAGGGTGAAGAAGCAGGAACAAAGCTACTCTTACCTATGATACTTATGCTGGTGCTTGTTATGGTTATCATTATGATACCTGCATTTACGTCATTCGGTATTTAAGAAAGAAAAGGAGGATTTATTATGAAAGGTCTGTTACAGAAAACACTATTGCGGTTTATAAAAGAGGAGGATGGAATCGGAACAGTGGAAATGATTTTGATTCTTGTGGTTTTAATTTCTCTTGTCATTATTTTTAAGGAGCAGCTGACACAGCTGGTAAATGATATTTTTTCCCAGATTACGTCAAAGAGTAGCAGTATCTATTAATGATGAAAGAGAAAAAAGGTGAAATAACGGTTTTTCTGGCGTTGGTACTTACTATTTTAATATCGGTGCTATTTACTGTGATAGAAACAGCGAGAATCAATGCCATACAATTTCAGACAGAGTGTGTGGCAGATATGGCATTGCAGTCTGCACTTGCGGAATACAATCGGGAGCTGTTAGAGCAATATGAACTGTTTTTTATTGAAACCGGATATGGAACAAAAGAGGCAGGTTACATTTTGCTGGAGCAGCATCTAAGGGATTATATGCAAAATAATCTGCAGACAGAGCAGGAAATTTGGAGTACGGATTGTAGAGATCTATTACAGCTTCATGCAGAGTCTGTAGCTGTGACAAAAGCAACCGGAGCAGCGGACGGAGACGGAGCTGTGCTTTTGAAAAGAGCGGTGGAATATATGCTGCAAAAAAACGGAATGGTTGATTTGAGCGATATTCTTGACAATGCAAGGATAACAAAGCAGCAGGGGTTGCTTGAGGATACGATGGAGAAAAAGAGGCGGAAAAACGAAGCGGCAATTGATAATGTAGATACGAGTGTAGAGGATGAAGACGGAAAAAGGAGAAAAATACCCATAAACAACCCTGCAGATGCAGTAAACAGCCGTAGAGGCAGTGTAGGAATTTTGCGTCTTGTTACAAAAGGAGAGGTTATTTCTGATACAGAAGTGAATCTTAAGGATTATCTATCTCATCGCGGGTATGAGGAAAAGGACGGGTTTCTCCTGAAAAGCAGCGGAGCAGTTATGGGAGAGGATGTGCTGTTTCAGAAATATCTAATGGAAATGTGTGGAAATTATGTAAAAAGGAAATCGAATTCGAGACTAAGCTATCAGACAGAGTATGTGCTCTGCGGAAATAGTACTGATTATGAAAATTTAAAAGAGGTAGTCAATCGATTGCTTGTCTTACGGGAAACAGCAAATTTTACATATTTGATGTCGGATGCTTCTAAGCAGGCAGAAGCAGAGTCGCTTGCACTGACATTGTCAGCCGTTATTTTGTTTCCCGAATTAAAGGATTTAATTAAGCTCTCTATTTTGATTGCGTGGGCTTATGCAGAAAGTGTAAATGATGTTCGCATTTTATTGTCGGGAGGCAAGGTAGCATTGTGGAAGAGCAGTCATACATGGAGAATGGGACTAAAGGATGCGCTGCGTCTTAAAATGAGTACGGAGGGGACAGGAAGTGACGAAACGGGACTGTCTTATGAGGCATATCTGCATATTTTATTGGCTCTCACTGACAAAAGAGAAAGGACTCTACGATTTATGGATGTAATCGAGATGGATATACGTCAGACGGACGGAAATGAGCATTTTCAAATCGACCATTGTATTGATGCATTTACGGTAGAGATGATAACTGCTTCTGCAAAGGGACATAGCTGTTTGATAAAAAGAACAGTAGGATATCAAAAATAAATCGGAAAGGAGGAAACAGGGATGCGTTCCTTTTGGATCTTACAAAAATCTTTGAAAGGAGTTCTCGCCAAATTTCATATTTGGACCGGCCCCCAATTGTGTCCAAAATTCTCACAAAAACCTGAAGTAAACATGTATTATAAAAAGCAAATTCATTCACCACTTCGAAAAATTCGAACCAAAAGGAACGTATTCCTGTTTTCTTCTTTTTCAGGCAGTATTACAGTGGAAGCAGCATTTGTATTGCCTCTTTTCCTCTTTTTTTGCATTCAGCTTATTTCCATTATGTGTTTGTTTGAGCTTCATAGTGCCATAACCGCGGCACTTCATCAGGAGGTTTTAACGCTCTCCCTGGAGGCATATGCCTACGAACAGGCGGGAGTGAACACAGACTCTGTATTTATAAATGTGGTAAGTGATGTCTATTTGACAAGACAGGTGATACAGCGTGTAGGGGAAGAGTATTTGGATGCTTCCATGATTGATGGAGGAAGCAGCGGAATCCGAATATGCTTTGATGAGCATAAGGGAATGCTGACGGGGAACGCTCAGGATGTAATTGACGTTACGCTTACTTATCGGGTAAAGCCACTTTTCGGAGTTTTGGGTTTTACCGGATTTTCTATGACAAACAGATGCAGGATGAAGGCATGGACAGGATATCGACAGCCTCAGTGGACAGAGGGGGAGAGGGCAGAGGAAGAGTTTGTATATGTTACGGAAAACGGAAACGTCTATCATAAGAGCAGACAGTGTACACATCTGGTGTTATCAATTCGTGAAGCAGAAACGGATAGTCTGACAGTACTTCGAAACGAGGATGGTGCAAAATATTATGCCTGTGAGGTTTGCGGGAAGAGTCAGCAGGAAAAGGTATTTTTAACTGATCAGGGAAACCGATATCATACATCCTTAATGTGTAGCGGATTGAAAAGAACTATTTATGTCATCAGACTGTCAGAGGCAGGAGGAAGAGGAGCATGCAGCAGATGTGCAGGTATGTCATAACAGGTTTGTTTTTGAGTATATGCAGCTTTCAGGATATGCGGATGAAACGTTTATCGGTCAGGTTATTGCTTTGTTTTGGAGTAATCGGATTGATTGTGGATATCTGTTTTCAAACAGCACCACTTTTGTGTATTATCGGAATGCTTCCGGGAATAAGTCTGGTATTGCTCGGAAGAGTATCCCGACAACAAATCGGATATGGCGATGGTTTTGCCGTTATGGTAATTGGTCTGCTGCTGCCGGGTAAGGAGACCATAGCGATTCTGCTTATGGGACTATTTCTGTGTGCATGCAGCAAGTCGGAGGCCAAGCGGT
>JAZNIP010000194.1:0-2637 GCA_045577575.1 Lachnospiraceae bacterium
AAATCGTCGATATAATTTTCATATTCTTCATATATTCTCCGGTAGCATTAAAAGCTCCTCATAGCGGCCGGGCATCTCACCGCCATAGCTTTCTTCTATTTGTATTGCCGCCCTCTGCAGGTTTCGTGCCCTGTTATAATAGCCAAGTCCTTCCCACAGCTTTAGCAGCTCATCCTCCGGTATCAGCGCCAACGCATGAATATCCGGCAGGGCTTTCAAAAACCGTTCATAATACGGCTTTACAGCTTCTACCCTTGTCTGCTGCAGCATAATTTCCGAAATCCAGACACGATAGGGCGTAGGCTCCTCTCTCCACGGCAATACACGATGAGAGTCATCATACCATGCCAAAAGCGGGTTAATCAGCTGCTGCATCTGCTGTTTTTGATTTTGTGGTTTTTGATTTTGATGTGTCTGATTTTGTTCCTTCACTACCATAGTCTCACCTCAACCGGACTGCATATTGTCATTTCGCCTTCCCTAACATTGCAGTCATATGCAAGTATCTCAACACCTTCATTTACTGCCTCCCGAAGTGCTCTGCCAAATTCCGGATGAGTACTATCATTCGGTCTAAAATATGACACATCCGTCATCTGTATGACAAACATGATATATGCCTTATATCCATCCCTGACTGCCTCAATTAACTCTCTGACATGCTTAACAGCTCGTTCTGACGGCGCATCCGGAAAGCTGACAACACCATCATTTTCCAGTGTCACCCCTTTTACTTCCATAAATATCTTTTCTTTTTCTGTTTCTACATAAAAATCAAACCGGGACCCTCTATAGGTTGTCTCCGGTCTGACACGCTGTATATTGCCAAGAAAGCCACCGCTTTCCATCCACTCTTTTACTGCCTTATTGGGCGCTACGGAATCCATATTGACAAGCCGTTCACCTTTTTGGACAGCTATCAAATCATATTGCGTCTTTCTGTCCGGGTTCTCTGCTCTCTCTAAATATACCTCTGCACCCTCCTGCAAAAGCTCACGACACCTTCCGGTATTTTTCACATGCACCGTCTGCCGTTCTCCTGCCAGCTCCACATATGCAATAAAGCGGTTGGGTCTGGACAGAAATTTTGCTTTGTATATATTTTCGTACTTCATATGTCCTGTCACCTGTTGATTTTTGCATCTTCCCAGACGGCTCCGGGGATTCACATTACCTCAATCGACTGCCCTCATACTTTTCCATCGTCAGAAGGCAGTTTTTCAATGCCAAATAACGCTCTTCCGTATCGCCCTCATTAATTTCCACATCCAGAACTATCGCCATCGTATTAATCATTTCATCCGTTATACGGGGATGTAGTGCAGAAAGCAGATTCAGCTTTTCCCGATAAGTCTCTGCATCCATGAACTCAACCAACCCGGGGTCTAATGCAGGCTCATCGGCTTTGGCAGGTGCACTCACCGAAGCATCCGGTACTGCGACACAGACAGCCTCCGGTATCTGCGGAATAAGCTCAAAGCGGTATTGCTGCTGCACCTCCGGGTACTTTTTCTTGTCCGTCTCACTCATAAACATTGACAGCTCTCTGACATACGCCTGATAGTCTCCGTAAAGAGCCTGATAAACAACCATCGTCTCTCTTGTCTCCGAATGCGTTGCCAGTGTTATGATTCGATATAAATTTCCTTTAAAGTGCTTGTATATTTCATTTGGCTGCGGATTTTTCCTCATAATAATCATACTCCTGATTCCTGTTTGCATTATGGGATTTATTATAACTCTTTTTGCAGTGCCTTGTCAGCAACAAATTCATGGAAAAAGGTACAACCGTCTGCCGGAAAGGGAATCGCTTCTATCTCTCGCATAAGCTCCTGCCTGCGCTCCCATGCCATCCATTGTAGCTGCCGATTGTGAATTATAACGTGATATGCTCTCTCCTTCCCCTCTTCCGATACATAGGTCATATTAATTCCACTGTTTTTTATTCCAAATTCCCGCAGTGTCTTCTTTATTTCGTTTGTATATTCTTTCTCCATTTCCACATAATACTTTTCTTCAATCGGTATTCTTCCCTTATTTCTGCTCTCTACCGTCCCACTCATAAAAAATGCTGCCATCAAAACCAAAACAGCCGTCATACCGATAAATCCGATTTTGTTACGCTCTTTATTTTGTTTCATTTTTTTATATCGTTTCATTTCCCGACTCTCCTTTATATGTCCCACTTCAAAAAGCTCTCGACTTGTTGAAACCAGATTAACACACTCACTGTCCAATAAACCGTACTCTTTATCAAATCGGATATCCCACAAAATAAAGCAAAAAATAATTGCAGAATCAGTTTTTCTATGCTAACATGATTGCAGATTATTGATGGCAGGAGACAGCACTCTTGTCCCAGCAGCTTTTCTGGGATAGGAGTTTTTTAATTCATAGGAAATGCTCCGCAAGGATGCGCAACCCGCAGAACAAAAAACTATCTTTACATACAACACAGGAGGAAGCCAAATGAGTGAAGAAAAGAAAATCCCTTACAAAATCTACCTCGATGAAAGTGAGATTCCAAAGGCATGGTATAATTTACGCGCTGATATGAAAAATAAGCCGGCACCGCTTTTAAATCCGGAAACCATGAAGCCGATGACAGCCGATGAGCTGAAAGGTGTTTTCTGTGAC
>JAZNIP010000195.1:0-3129 GCA_045577575.1 Lachnospiraceae bacterium
CCTTACATACGCATAACAAGAAAGCCCTAATTGGTCAGATTAAGACATAACCCGTTATGTATATGTATGGTATCGACTAAGCGATATAAAGAGGGTGAGCGATCAATTGCGCTCAAATAAGTATAATGTGTGTATAAACACAATAACCTCGGGAAACAATATTCAGTTGTATTATAATTTTACCCTAATTTTTTCCTCTTGTCAAATCAGCCAGAGCCGTTTATACGAGGTTAGGTCGATTTAGAGGAGATTAGGGCTGATTATATGCCGTAATGAGTACGTTTTTTGTCATTTTCATAGCACTTTATGCTCGTTTCAGTGCACTTTTGAAAAAACTTTGAAAATTTTTCGGTTCCGAAGCAATTTCCGTACCTGCCGCAGGGTAAAACCGTAGGGATAGAGAATGTGCACTCTACAATTAAGTAATAATCAATTTTGGTCAAAAGTCAAGGGGTGCAGACCAACTTTTTTGGCTCAAATTGGAAACATTTTATGACGAAAATGCACGTCCGGTATTACTGCCGGACGTGCTGTGTTATATTATGTTGTGAAATTTTGGAAAGAGAGGAATTAGCCATATACAAAACTACATCTCACCGCAATATATTCCATTGAATAAGTGTCACGACAAAAGAGTGTTAAATCATAATCACCGCTAATAAGCCAGTTGCTCTCGGCACTTTGGGACCGGTCTACTCGGCTAACGGTGTAGGAAAACTGTGTTCCTGTCATATCCGTTATGGTAATAACGGTTCCAACCTCAATTTTATCGCAGAATGAGAATTGATGAGAATTGTCCGCACCACCAATCACTAACGAATGATCATAGCAGCTACCGTAAAATCGAGCCGGTGAACGGTAAAGCTTCTTACTGTTCCACGCATCCGCTACCGGCAATGTAAGATTCAACGTGGGGATCTCCATCAAAGCTACATAGTCTACGTTATCAATCTCCAAAACCGGCATGTTAGGATTAGAGGATATTCCGGGTACACCTGCTGTCCTTTCAGGCAATAATTCGTTCATTCTCGTTACCACTTTTCGACTTTCATTCGCGCCGATATGTGTGCGAATCTGAATACCGACAATCAGAGAAAAACTAATAACCACCAGGCAGATACCCAAAATAAGAACGATGGGGAATTTTCCTTTTTTCATAACTCCTTATGCCTCCTGCTGTATATACCAAGAATAATCAGCATAATGCCAGATATACACATCAGCATAATGTACAGTGTTATATTGGAGGTATCTCCGGTCTGCGGACTGTCGGGAATTTCCTGAAGAGATTTATGAGTGTTAATAATTGAAAAGGTTCCACCATTCTTCTGGACAGTTACATTGTATTCTTCCGGAACAGATCGTTCTACCACAGTCCAAGTGCTTTGTTCTTCATCAGATACATACCAAACATAAGACCAATTATTTTCCGTATTCAGAATCTGTGTTTCCCACAATTCACCGTCTTTGTAAATATCTATGGTAATTTCCTCTGGTCGATCGGATTGTCTTCCTGCATCCTGCCAAAGCTTTGTAACTCTGTATTCTGTTTTGGGGACATAATCCACGCACTTGGGTTTTGCTTCAACATCATAGTCAAAAGAGCCATCTGGCTGTGGGGTGGGCAGGTAAGCCATAAATTGATTGAATATATAGGTTCCACTGTTATTATCTGCAACCACCTCACTGACGAGGTATAAGCCTGTTTCCAAATGCTCAAAGACTGCAGTTCCGGCATCGTTTGTCACAGTCTCTCGATAGGGCATAAGCTGATTGGCAACAATATATGCGTTTAATGTAAGGGCAGTATTTTTCCATTGTTCCTGCACAGTAATATCATGAATGTTCACCGGGTAGGAGGAAAATGGCTCTATTAGTTCAAAAGTACCCTCCGGGAAAGCCTCAGCGACGCGGTAGATGCTGATTGATAAGCCTTCAAATGCCTGTCCGTCTTTTTGGTAATGCAGCGTTAAGCTTACATCTGCCATGGGATCCAGAGGAGCTGCTGCTTGTACAGATAACGGACAAAACATCGTCACAGACAAAGCAACCAAGCATATTAATAGTGTAATCGGTTTTCTCATAAGTTCTCTTCTCCCAAGGTTTCTTTCTTTATAGGTGCAAACATAACATAAATCAGCAGCACAAAAATGATTGGAAGTGCAACAATAGGCATAACAATCAACGGTTCAACACGATATGCCTCATTGGCAATATACAAATTTCGGGTTTGCGATGCATCGACCTGATGACCGCGCACCAAGAGACGCTGGGTGTTAATACCATAAGGTGTGCAAGTTAATAAGGTACAGTAATCCTTTCCGTCCTTAATTTGAATCAAACTGGTGTCGTCGGGTTCAACGATACGTATTTGATCCACTTCATAAGTAATGGTGCGGTCCAGGATCGTAAAGTAAAAGGTATCGCCAACTTCCATTCTGTCCAGATGCGTAAACAAAACTGCTGTGGGCAGTCCGCGATGTGCCGAAACAACGCAGTGGGTGTTTTCTCCGCCTATGGGCAGGCTTGTTCCTTGTAAATGACCCACAGCAACGCTAAGTACGCCGTCAGAGGTGCCATGATAAACAGGCAACTCCTGACTTATCTTTGGAACGGTAATATATCCCATCATACCGGTGCCGCCAATATTAAGAATACTGTTGTACTCGGGTAGGCGATTGTGTTCTACCAGCGGTTCATCAAGTTCGGATAGCTTTTTGTTATAGTCCTCTGCTTCGGCAAAAATGGCAGTGTAGTCTTCAGGTTTATATTGCGATAGCATGGATTCATAGTCCACAATGGCCTCACTTTGCGTTTTGGAATTCCAATAGCTGCTGATGGAAGGATATAACAGCACGGAGAGACCAATGAAAAATGAAACAAGTAATATAATCGTTGATTTTTTACTTCTCATAAGCCCCTCCCTAATGTTATGGATTACCCCGGCAGGGGCACCTGCTCCTGCCGGGATTATATTATGTAGTCAAAACGTTCGTGATCAATCCTTGATCATAGACATTCTCTTCTTGGTAACCAGCAGAATACCGGCACCCAGAACTACGATTGTACCGAAGGTAATGAACAGAACGGTACCCATACCGCCGGTCTCAGGCAGCATAGAGCCGGTCT
>JAZNIP010000196.1:0-2992 GCA_045577575.1 Lachnospiraceae bacterium
TTCCTAAGACCGCTTGGCCTCCGACTTATTCCCGCCTCCACAAGAGCCTGCTTATACCCCCTAAGTCTTTCATAGTCTACACCTACCGGCTGTTCGCTATCTGCCAGAAAGGCAATACGCCGATGCCCTCTGCGAATTAAATGCTTTGTCATTTCATAACCGCCACCAAAATCATCCAATCCCACGTTATAGTATTCATATTTATTGTCTTTAAAGTAAGAATCAATAAACACAACCGGCACATTGGTTCGCTCACGAAACTTAGGACAATCCTCCGGTGGACATCCCATCACAATTAACCCTTCTACGTTCCATGCCGATGCCATACGCACACTTTCATCTACATTTGCTGAGGTATAAAGTAGCATAAAATATTCATTTTTTCGGATTTCCTGCTCCAGCGCACCAATAATTTCACTGTAAAACGGATCTTGTACCGCACTCTGGTCACGGTTTCTGTCATAAGTAACAATCACACCAATCAGCCTGGAACCGTAATTTGCCAGCAGCCTGGCTCCCATATTCGAAACATATTTTGACTCTTCAATCACCTGCTGTACTTTTTTCAGTGTATCCGGTGACATCTTTTTTGTCCTCCCATGGAGCACATTGGAAACCGTAGTCGGGCTGACTCCGGCTATCTCTGCCATATCTTTTATTGTTATCATAGGTCTGTCCTTTTTCCCAATCGTTGTAACTATTTATATCATCATCTGCGAAGCTTTAATATACACGCTGACACCACCAGTACAATGGGAAACACACAGCCTGCCAGCATTCCTGCCTGCAGATTGTCACCGGTATGCTGAGTAACAAATCCTACCACGCTCGGTCCAATGGAACCACCCAAATCTCCTGCCATGGCAAGCAAAGCAAACATAGCCGTTCCGCCCATCGGAATTTTCTTTGAAGATATGCTGATGGTTCCCGGCCACATAATGCCAACCGAAAAGCCACATACAATACAACCTATCAATCCAAAAATCGGATTCGCCGACAAGGATGCCGCCAGATAGCATGCCAGACACAGTATGCCGGATGCTACCATGAATTTTAGCAATTCTATTTTTTCACCATATTTCCCATAAAAAGTACGGCAGATACCCATTGCTACCGCAAATAAACAAGGGCCTGCAAGATCTCCCAAACTTTTGGATAATCCAAGCGCCGATTCTGCATACGCTGATGCCCATTGTGCCATGGACAATTCACTGGCACCGGCACAAATCATTAATACAATCGCTACCCAGAACATAGGGAGTTTAAACAGACTTCTGATTCCAAGCCCGTCTCCCTCTTCTGTCAAGTGTTCAATGGGACAGGTCATAAAATTATAAATATTATAAAGAGGAACAAGTGCCCATATACAAGCCACCACGCGCCAACTGTCCGTTCCGAATATCGCGAAAAAGATTGTGGATAACAAAATCACGCCCACAGACCCCCAGCAATAGAAGGAATGCAAAAGACTCATAACGCTTTCCTTGTTATCAAAAGGGCAGGCCTCCGTAATGGGACTTACAAGCACCTCAATCAATCCGCTTCCGCAGGCATAAACCATTACGCTGATAAGAATACCTTGGTAAGGATTGGGCAGACTTGCCGGAAGCACTGCCAATCCGATTAGTCCAAGTGCTGCTAAAACCTCTGATGCAACAACACTTTTTCGATAGCCAATCCGGTCTACAAACTTGGCACAAAACAAATCCACCACCAGCTGCGTAAAGAAAAACACTGCAGAAATAAGTGCGATTTTCCCCATCGGAATCCCAAAATCATTATGAAATTTCAAAAATAAAAGCGGTGCGAAATTCGCAACAATCGCCTGTGTAATAAATCCAAGATAACAGGCAATTAGTGTTTTTTTATAATTTTTTGTAACCGTTTGTGATATCATATTCATTAGTCCTCTTTTCCATAAGATGCATTCTTGCCACATTCTTAAAAATAGCTTTTATTTTTCTTTTCGTGACATCAAAGCAACCGTCTCCACATGCACCGTATGCGGAAACTGATCCACAGCCCGCACCCGTTTCAGCTCATAACCACCCTTACACAACACCTTCAAATCCCTTGCCAGCGTTGCAGAATCACAGCTTACATAAACGATTCTTTCCGGCTGCATTTTCAGCATGGTTTCCAGACACTTTTCATCACAACCCTTGCGAGGTGGGTCTACCACGATAACATCTGCATAGATTCCTTCCAACGCATATTTTTCCGGCAATACCTCTTCTGCCTTACCTACAAAAAACTCTGCATTGGTGATATGATTCAGCTCTGCATTTTCCCTTGCATCCTCAATTGCCTGTGGAATGATTTCCACTCCATAGACCTGTTTTGCCGATTTCGCCATAAAAAGAGAAATTGTTCCGATACCACAGTACAAATCCCATACCGTCTCCTGCCCCTTTAGGTCAGCATATTCTACTGCCAACTCATACAGCTTCTTAGTCTGTACCGGATTGACCTGATAAAAGGAAAGAGGAGAAATGGAAAAGGTCACATCTCCGATTGTATCCTTGATTGTCCTGCTGCCCCAGAGCTGTACAATCTCTTTGCCCATAATTACATTTGTGTTTTCCTGATTAATGCTATACGACACGCTTGTCATATTTGGTACTTTTGTCAGCACCGACAACAACGCCTCTGCCTGCGGCAGCTTACGTCCGTTAATCACAAGACATACCATCAGCTCACCGCTTGTAAAGCCTTTTCGAATCAGTACATGACGAATCAGCCCTTTTCCGGTCGCCTCATCATAAGGCTTTATCTCATATTCCCTCATATAATTTAAAATAATTTCCAGTATTTCCTGATTTTCCGCTACTCCCAGCGCACACTCCGTATTGGCAATAATACTGTGGGTTCTGCCTGCATAAAAGCCTGCGATTGGATTGCCCTCTTTATCCTCTCCAACAGGAAACTGGGCTTTGTTCCGATAATGATAGCAATTCTCCATGCCTACTATCGGCTCCATAATGTCATCAAT
>JAZNIP010000197.1:0-2902 GCA_045577575.1 Lachnospiraceae bacterium
TAAGACCGCTTGGCCTCCGACTTCAGAGGAATATCCGCAAGACAATGCGATTCACATTCCAAAGAAATAGAAGTGAGGTAAAACATGATAAGACCATTAGCGTATATCACGGCCTCCTGGGGCGACAAGGAGACGGAAGCAAAAGAAGTCGCAGCAAAGTATTGCAGAGTGGTTTATGAAGCAGGGTATTCCCCTATCTGTCCATTTCTTTATCAGCCCTACTTCCTGAAGAAAAGCAAAGCTCAGGAATTTAAGGATGGAAGAGATATGGCTAATGAACTTCTGAGAAGATCAAGAATACTGGTTGTATGCGGTGAGGTAGAAACAGACGAAGTTCTGGAGGATATAGCGATAGCGAATCACTATCATATTGCTGCGACCACTCTTGATGGAATCGTGGCTGTCGGGAGCAAGAAGGTAAGTAAGAAAACACGCAAGATAACAGTCCAAAAGACGGCAGTTAAGAAGGAGGGAGGAACATGCAGGAGGAAGTAGAAAACAGGACCGTCAACCTGGTCATCAGTACAGCTCGGTTGACGAAGCAGACCATTGCAAGTGGTCTGCGGGCGTATCTGCAGCATCGGCAAAATAAGCTGATGCGAAAGGCGTATGAGAATAAGGATGACCACATCAAAGGAAAGCAGAGCGTAAAGGAGTTAATCGGTCAGAATCAGGGAGCCTCCAGTATGGTAGTCGGGGACTCCGGGGTTAAGACCTTTGAGCGTCTGGCAAAGAAATACGGTGTAGATTTTGCTGTGACAAAGGATAAGACAGAAAAGCCTCACAAATATCTGGTGTTTTTTAAGGCAAGGGATGTGGATGCCTTAACGCAGATTATGGCGGAGTACACGAAAAAGCAGATGAAGCGCCCGAGCGTATTAAAGCAGCTGCAGAAGTACAAAGAGAAAGCGAAGCAGCAACCGAAAAAGGTAAAGAAGAGGGAAAAGGAGAGAACACGATAATGAATACAACAAAGCTAAAGAAGCTCCTGGTACCGAATTTGCCTTATGTGATTATGGGAGCAGTGGCAACGAATTTCGGAGAAGCATGGCGAATGACCGTGGGTCAGACCGTTTCTGAAAAACTGATGAGCTTTTTGGATGCCATCGGTCCGGCTTTAAAGAATCCGTTGCCGAGTCTGCATCCGGTGGATTTACTGGTTGGTGTAGCATTTGGAGCAGGCATTCGACTGATTGTATACGTGAAGGGAAAGAATGCAAAGAAGTACCGTCCGGGAGCAGAATACGGTTCTGCAAGATGGGGGAACGGGAAAGATATCGAGCCGTATATGGCTCCGAAGTTTGAGGATAACATTATTCTATCAAGGACGGAACGCCTCATGATGAGTAACCGACCGAGCAATCCGAAATATGCCCGTAACAACAATGTACTTGTGGTGGGCGGTTCCGGCTCCGGTAAAACCAGATTCTGGTTAAAGCCTAACCTTTTGCAGATGCATTCCAGCTATGTTGTTACCGACCCGAAGGGTAGTATTGTATGTGAGTGTGGTAATGCTTTACAGAGGAACGAGTATCGGATGAAAATATTCAACACCATCAATTTTAAGAAATCAATGCATTACAATCCGTTTGCGTATATACATTCCGAGAAGGATATTTTAAAGCTGGTAACTACCCTGATTGCGAATACAAAGGGAGATGGTAAGGCAGGAGATGATTTCTGGGTAAAGGCAGAGACGCTGCTTTATACGGCACTGATTGGATATATCCACTATGAGGCACCGGCAGAGGAGCAGAACTTTGCCACCTTGATTGAATTTATCAATGCATCCGAAGTTCGAGAGGATGATGAGGATTATCAGAATCCGGTTGATTTGATGTTTGAGGCTCTGGAACGAAGAAAGCCAAATCACTTTGCGGTACGACAATATAAAAAGTTCAAGCTTGCGGCCGGAAAGACAGCTAAAAGTATATTGATTTCCTGTGGTGCAAGACTGGCACCCTTTGATATTGAGGAGCTTCGTGAGATTACGGAGTATGATGAATTGGAGCTTGATACTTTGGGAGACAAAAAGACGGCATTGTTTTTGATTATGTCGGATACGGATGCGACCTTTAACTTTTTGATTTCCATGATTTATACGCAGTTGTTTAATCTTCTGTGTGAAAAGGCAGATGATGTATATGGTGGTAGATTACCGATACATGTTCGGTGCCTGATTGATGAGGCAGCAAATATCGGTCAGATTCCGAACCTGGAGAAATTGGTAGCGACGATTCGATCCAGAGAAATATCCTGCTGTCTGGTCTTACAGGCAAAATCGCAGTTAAAAGCAATTTATAAGGACAATGCCGATACGATTGTAGGTAACATGGATACGCAGATTTTTCTCGGTGGTACTGAGCAAACCACATTGAAGGAGCTGAATCAGTTTCTCGGAAAGGAAACCATAGATACTTATAATACCGGTGAGAGCAGAGGAAGAGAACAGTCGCATTCCTTAAACTATCAGAAGATGGGAAAGGATTTGATGGCAGTTGATGAACTGGCAGTTATGGATGGAAGTAAATGCATCGTGCAGCTTCGAGGCGTGCGTCCGTTTCGGTCCGATAAGTATGATCTGACACAGCATCCGCAGTATCGTTATACGGCGGATTACGACAAAAAGAATTTGTTTGACATTGAGAAATATGTGAATCGGCGGATGAAGCTAAAGCCGAACGATGTATATGAGGTGGTTGAAGTATAAGAAGGGCAGATGAATGACTGCCAACCCATAGACCGTTTTACCAAAGGGTAGACGGTCTATTTTATATGCCTTTTGCAGGTGCACATGCAAGAGGTGATAGATAACCAATAAACAATATTTTAAACAAACAGGAGGATTTTAATTATGGCATTTTTTCAGAGCGCAGTAGGAGTATTGCAGACATTGGTAATT
>JAZNIP010000198.1:0-2478 GCA_045577575.1 Lachnospiraceae bacterium
GTATACAGAAGTATCAGGCAATGGTAATAAATGCATACATCGATGTTACGATTTCGCCGACCTGGGCGGTGGATGAATATCAGAAAACCGGTGTATATGAGGATTTGGAGCAGCTTCTTTCCAAAGATTTTTTGGAAAAGCATCAGAATCTTCTATATTATACGGAAGACAAAGATGGAAAACAGGTAGCTGCGGGAATCCGACTGGATGAGACCAAATTATTCGGTCAGTTATATGATGACGGGATTCCGGTTATGACAATCTGCAGATACAGTAAAAGAAAAGAAGAATCTGTTCGCTTTGTGGAATGGATCATAAAAAAAGACAGCTAAGCTGTCTTTTTTATATTTATTTTATGAAGTTGATTCGCATCGAGCAAGAATACGTGATAAAAAGAGGGAACAGAAGCAGGCTACGGAGGAAAATCCGATAAACAGACACAAGCTGAATACAAAAACCAGATTTTCACCGGAGCGAGTGCAGAACAATACAATAAGAAAATGCAGAACAACAATGAAAATAGTAGTCGGAATATTTGACAGACTCAGAAGGACTGCATTTTTCAAAACCTGCTTTGTATTATTTTCATACATTCCGATTAACGGGAATGCGTAAATGATAACTGAGACAAGAGCAAAAATAATAAACCAGATCGGATATTGCAAAATCATATAAGAAGGATCTATCATCTTGTGAATAATGTAAAGATCCGCGCCAAAGAAGGCACATAAAAAACAAACCGGTATAAATAAGAGAGTACTTTGCTTAAAGCAATCACGAAAGGCTTTAAAGAAAGCGGGCCAGATGTACATATCGTCCTTACGGATCATGCGAATGGCCACATGATAAAGGGCTGAAAGAGAGGCTCCGATTGTAAAAATCGGGAGAATAGAAATAAGAAACGCTGCATTTAAAAAAATCAAATCGCACAAAAAGGAAAGCGCTCGCATAAGCACATTGTCCTCATTGAATAGTTTTTTCATATAAAATGTCTCCTTTTTTCGATAAATTTTTATTTTCTATTGTATAAATTGAATTAAGTATACTAAAAAAAACCATATTTTGTTAGGCAATTTGACTTTTTAGCAACATTTGTTGACTTCGTAGCAATAATTGTAAAGTCTGTGTTAACAAAATGTGTATAATTAAAATATGTTATTGCAAGAACATGGCCATGTTACGAATGCAAAACAAAATTCCAATGTATGAAAAATACAAATACACCTGTATTAATTAAGGAGGAAAAAAATGAAAAAGTTAATTGCCAGCGCATTATGTGCATGCATGATGACATCTTTACTTATCGGATGTAGCGGAAGTGATGCTGCATCAACAACAGAAACAACAGACACAACAGAAACAACAGAAACAGCTGAAACAGAAGAGCCAGCTGAAGAGCCAGCTGAAGAGCCGGCTGATGATGCAGCAGCTTCTGGAGATAAAGTAATCAACTTATGGGCATTCACAGACGAAGTTCCTAACATGGTTGCTAAATACAAAGAATTAAATCCTGATTTTGATTACGAAATCAACCCAACAATCATCGCTACAACAGACGGAGCATACCAGCCAGCACTTGACCAGGCTCTTGCAGCAGGTGGTGCAGACGCTCCTGACATCTACTGTGCAGAGGCAGCTTTCATCCTTAAATATTCTCAGGGTGACGCAGCTCAGTGGGCAGCTCCATACGAAGATCTTGGTATCGATGTAAACGCTAAAATCGCAGAAGCTGATATCGCTCAGTACTCTGTAGATATCGGAACAAATCCGGACGGAAAAGTAGTTGGTTTAGGATACCAGGCTACAGGTGGTGCTTTCATCTACCGTCGTTCTATCGCTAAAGACGTTTGGGGAACAGATGATCCTGCAACAGTTAAAGAAAAAATCGGTGGCGGTTCTGGTTCTTGGGATCAGTTCTGGGCAGCAGCTGATGAATTAAAAGCTAAAGGTTACGGAATCTGTTCAGGTGACGGTGACTTATGGCACGCAGTTGAGAACAGCTCTGATGCAGGTTGGATCGTAGACGGAAAACTTACAATCGATCCGAAACGTGAAGAGTTCCTTGACTTATCTAAGAAATTAAAAGACAATGGTTACCACAATGATACTCAGGACTGGCAGGATGCTTGGTTCGCTGATATGAAGGGCGAAGGCGCTCAGGGAATCCTTGGATTCTTTGGTCCGGCTTGGTTAATCAACTACACATTAGCTCCTAACTGTGGTGGTGAAGCAGTTGGTGAAGGTACATACGGTGACTGGGCTATCTGTGAATCTCCAGTAGGTTTCTTCTGGGGTGGTACATGGTTACTTGCTAACAAAGATTCTGATGTAAAAGAAGCAGTTGGTGATATCATCGAATGGGTTACACTTGATTCTTCCGAAACAGGTCTTCAGTATATGTGGGCTAACGGAACAATGAACGGCGAAGGCGGAACAAAAGACTGTGTAGCTTCAGGAACAGTTATGGCTATGTCTAAC
>JAZNIP010000199.1:0-3560 GCA_045577575.1 Lachnospiraceae bacterium
GTCTCTGTTTTCCATTTTCGGATTTTTCGGGTCAATGTTCATTTCCTCAAAATAAAGATAGGTGAACATATCTGCTGCGGAAAGAGATCCGCCCGGATGTCCGGCTTTTGCACTATGTACTGCTGTCACAATACCTTTACGCACTTCATTAGCTGCTTTTGCTAATTCCAGTTTGTTCATAGTTTCTTCCTCCATTTATTTAGTTTTCCTAATAAATAATTTAGCATACTCTTCGTTCTACGTCCATAGCGATATAGGGAAAAAGTCGCATATTTCCTGCAAAAAACAGGAGCAGGAAATCCCTGCTCCCCCTTTTTAATTATCCTGTCCGTAGTAAGCGTTTGCTCCATGCTTTCTGAAATAATGTTTATCCTGTAATTCCTGTGGCGCAGGTTTGTTATTTGGATTAATCATTTCACAGCGCGCTGCCATTTTAGCAACCTCATCCAATACTACTGCATTGTGCACAGCATCATGTGCATCTTTTCCCCATGCAAACGGACCATGATTTTTACACAGCACTGCCGGCATTGCCACTACATCAATATTATTAGTCTTGAAGTAGTCTACAATCAATACGCCTGTATTTTTCTCATATCCGGCATCAATCTCTTCCTGTGTCAGCGTTCTTACACAAGGAATTTCGCCGTACATATAATCTGCGTGTGTTGTACCGTAGCACGGAATACCTCTTCCTGCCTGTGCCCAGCTTGTGGCCCAGGAAGAATGTGTATGTACTACGCCGCCCACCTCCGGAAAGCCTTTATAAATTTCCAGATGTGTGGGAGTATCAGAGGATGGTTTGTACTTTCCTTCTACTTTATTGCCTTCAAGGTCCATAACTACCATATCTTCCCATGTGAGCTTATCGTAGTCAACGCCGCTTGGCTTGATAACAAATAATCCTTTTTCTCTGTCGATTCCACTTACATTACCCCATGTAAAAGTAACCATCCCATATTTCGGAAGAAGCATATTTGCTTCATATACCTCTTTTTTCAGTTCTTCTAACATCTATGGACTCCTCTACTTTCTCTTTTCTTATTTCAGAAAATCAATGGCTGCTCTTTCAATCGGCAGACCCTTTGTATAACGCTCGATAAATTCATCAAAGCCTGCTACATCCTTTGCATCCGGCTCAATACGTGTTCCCTTTTCTCCCGCAAATACTGCTCTGTTCAGGAATACATCCAGCTTCTCATCCGCTTCTTTATTAATCATATAAGAAGCAAGCACTGCGATTCCCCATGCACCGCCTTCACCTGCAGTTTCCATAACGGAAACCGGAGTATTAATTGCTGCTGCCAGAATCTTCTGTCCTACGCCCTTTGTCTTGAACAGACCGCCATGACCTAAAATTTCATCTACCTTAACACCCTCTTCTTTGAAAAGGATATCTAAACCGGTCTTTAATACACCAAGAGACGCAAACAGATTTACTCGCATGAAGTTTGCAAGATTGAATTTTGCATTCGGTGTACGAACAAATAGCGGTCTTCCTTCTTCCATACCAACGATATGCTCGCCGGAGAAATAGTTATATGCCAAAAGTCCGCCACAGTCTGCATCACCTTCCAACGCTTTGTTATAAAGTGTACCGAACAGTTCATTCATATCAACCTTCATGCCAAAGCTCTCTGCGAACTCCTTGAAAATATTTACCCATGCGTTCAAATCAGAGGTACAGTTATTGCAATGTGCCATTGCTACCGGGTGTCCGTCAGGCGTGGTAACAAGGTCAATTTCATCATGAACCTGTTTCAAATCATCTTCCAGTACAATCATTCCGAACACGCTGGTACCTGCGGATACATTACCTGTACGAACTGCCACGCTGTTCGTCGCTACCATACCGGTTCCTGCATCACCCTCCGGAGGACAAAGCGGAATACCTGCTTCCAGTTCACCGGACACATCAAGGAACTTTGCTCCTGCTTCTGTCAAAGCGCCTGCATCATCACCTGCATTTAATACCTTCGGAATGATATCAGACAGCTTCCATGCAAAGCCTTTGTCCGCAATCTTTTCATCAAACTGTGCAATCATTTTCTGATTGAAATCGCCCGTCTGCGCATCAATCGGGAACATACCGGATGCTTCGCCTACACCCAGCACCTTCTGTCCTGTTAACTGCCAGTGAATATAACCGGCCAATGTGGTAAAGAAGGTCACATCCTTTACATGCTCTTCACCGTTTAAGATTGCCTGATACAGATGTGCAATGCTCCATCTCTGCGGAATATGGAAATTGAACAGCTCTGTCAGCTCTACGGAAGCCTTTTCGGTAATCGTATTTCTCCATGTACGGAACGGTACAAGAAGATTGTCATTTTTATCAAATGCCATATAACCGTGCATCATTGCACTGAAGCCGATTGCTCCCAGTTTTTTAATACCTACTCCGTACTGAGCTTTTACGTCTTCTACAAGGCTCTTGTAACAATCCTGTAAGCCTGTATGAATTTTATCCAGACTGTATGTCCAGATACCGTCTACATAATCATTTTCCCAGTCATAGCTACCGGATGCGATTGGTGCATTATCTTCACCAATCAGGACTGCTTTGATTCGGGTAGAGCCAAACTCAATACCAAGAACTGCTTTTCCTGCTTCAATTGTACTCTTTGCCACATTCTTATCAATGCTCATTTGTTATCCCTCCTATTTTCTTTTCGTTTTTTATAAAACATCCTTACTACATATCGTGTTTAGAATCTGAATGCAACTTCATTCCATCTCAGTTCGTTCTTCAAATCTCTGATTGTCGTATTCTTATCAATAACAACACTTTCGATTCCCATTGCTGCAGCCCAGTCAACCATCTGCTCTACGCTCAAATCGTAAGTAAATGCTGTGTGGTGAGCACCACCTGCAAGAATCCACGCTTCTGCTCCTGTTGCAAGGTCAGGCTGTGGTGTCCAGAAGTTGATACCTACCGGAAGCTTCGGAAGTGGCTTTTCTACCTTCTTACAATCAACTGCATTGATAATCAGGCGGAATCTGTGTCCCAAATCAACGAGGGATGTAGCAATACCGCTTCCTTCTTTTGCCTGGAATACGATACGAGCCGGATCCTCTCTATTACCCATAGAGAGCGGCTGGCACTTCATAGTGATAGGTCCTTCTGCAATTGCAGGGCTTACCTCTAACATATGTGCCTGAATAATGCCTTCTTTTCCTCTTACAAGATTATAGGTATAATCTTCCATGAAGGAAGTTCCCTTTGCATTTGGCACACCTGCTGTCATAATCTTCAACAGACGATCCATAGCTGCTGTTTTCCAGTCACCTTCGCCGCCGAAACCATAGCCTTTTTCCATCAATCTCTGAACTGCCAGACCCGGAAGCTGTTTTAATCCGCCTAACATGCCGAAATGTGTTACAAATGCCTGATAGTTTCCTTCTTCCAGGAATTTTTCCATACCAATTTCAATCTGTGCCTGAACAGCTACATGTCTTCTGAATTCGTCAGCATCTCTGCCTTCCAAAGCAACTTCATATTTGCTGTAATATTCATCTGTCAGAGCATTTACATCGCTTGCAGATACTGCATCTACATA
>JAZNIP010000200.1:0-4082 GCA_045577575.1 Lachnospiraceae bacterium
ACAGAACGACATGGCTACGATCCGACTTATAACCGATAAGGACTGTTTTTTTCTATCGTTTGCAGCCATTCCATGTTCCCTTTCCGTAAATTAGTTATTATTCTTTAAGTACTCAATATATTCTTTACAAATTGACATCTGATTCTTGCCAAAAAGCTTGTCCAGATAATCCTCAAATCTGGTTAATTCTTCCTTCATAAAGCCGAGACTTAATGACTCAAACTTACGAAGTACTTTCTTAGCTACCATAAAGTCCACCGCTTCGATTTCAGTACCACCACAGGCAATGTAGCATGGAACATAATCACGCAACTGCTTCATAATACGGTTACCAAAGGCCAGTCTGAAATGCTTGATCAGATATACATTCATTTCCTCCAGCTTATCCAGCATTTCCTGGGAAACCGGATACATTCCCTTTGCTTCGTTGAACATTTCAATCAGATGATCTGTTGATATGTCAATAGGAGGAGTGGATTCACACGCAAAAGCATCTGCTCTGCTGTCAAGGTCAATCGGTATGGCACGGTCGTATACCTTATCCGCAACCGCAAAGGTAGAGTCGTCGTTATTAATGGTACCGATAAACCATACGTTATTGGTAATCTGAATCTTACCGTCTGTAATCAGGCATGGGTCGTTATCCCAGGTTGCTGTCACAATATCAATTTTCCATTCAGATTCCAGAGGCATTTCCAAAATGGACAACATTTCTGCAAAGTAATATTCCACACGCGCAATATTCATCTCGTCCAAAATGATCAAGTGCGGGGTCCTGTAGTAATTTGCCTCATACACAGCTTTCAAAAAGTCTGTTTCCGTATACCTTTTGGTAAATTCATTAAAATAACCGTAAAGCTCCGTTCGTTCACGCCATGCCGGCTGTACGGATACTACCGTAGTATCAAATTTCACAAACTTACCGAAGGCATAAGGCAAAGATGTTTTACCTGTACCGGAAATACCCTGCAAGATAATGATTCGAGTGGTTCCCAAAGAAGCAATAAAATGCCGGATCAAACGCAAATCATAGTACAAATGCAGCTCTGAGCATGCGAATAAGCGAAATCTTTCACAAAATTCTGCCAGGGTAATGTTGTTGTCATATATAGGTGTCTCCTTATAAAGCTTATAAAAATTATCCACCTCCGTTAAACGGAAGAATCTGCTTTCCAAAGGATCCACGCATGGAGACTCAAAAGTATTACGGTTCTCATTATGTGCTGCTGTCGCCGCTTCGCCTGCCTGAGATTCTCCCTCTTTTTCTTCATACATATTATTCAATAGAGAGTTCTTATCCACCTGCTCCGGCTTCAAGCCAAGCTCTGCAACTTTCATTGCTAATAGCTTGTCTTTCTCGTAATTGGCACGAATCAAATCCCTCTGCAGATTTTGTACTTGCTTTACCAAAGCATCATATTTCTTTATCGGAACATGGAAGCGGAAGATTTTGCGCAAAAGTTTTACTAGCAATACTGCCATTACCACGATGATAATAATCAGTATCAATTGGGACCCAAACAATAATATCCAGTCCAATGTGCCGAATTCGGAATCGTAAGCCTGAATAATCTTGATACGCAGTGGAAAATTCAATATGGTATTCAGCCATTCAGCCAATGCTTGCAGTACTTCGAGGAATGCGCGAAACATACGCCCAAAATCCTGATAAAAATACTTCAAAAAATTTTCCATGCTTACTCCTTAGTTTCCTCTGCCGTTTCTGCCCCGGTCTCGCCGGAAGGCTTCGTTTCTTCCGTTTTCACGTTCTTAGTCTGAGCTGCTGCCAGCGCTGCTGCTTGCTGCTTTAAAAGGTCTTCCATTAATTCTGCCTTTAGCTTCGCCCGCAATTCTTCCTCTATTGCAGCTCGCTCTTTTTCTTTATTTGCCTCTGCCTGACGCTTCTGCTCTTCGATAATATCCTCTGTACGTCCACGTTCCTGCTCATATTTAATACGGTTTTTAATATTCTGGTACTCAAACAGCACACGGAAGAACTGTACTAAATGATAAATAAAGAAGATAAATACTGGCAATACCACTACCAGTAGGAATCCTGTGCTTGTCTGTAAATAATCGAATACTTTACCGATACCAGCCAGCTTAAAGGAATATTTACCTACCACTTCTGATTCATGAACGGTAAGAGGGTCGGCATGGGTGTTATTATCACCTTTTGTAGCAAAGATCCGATAACTGCCTCCGTCGTAAATATCCGTAATTCTATGGGTATTTAGCACTCTTTCGCCATTGATAATGGTCCAATATGTGATAATGTCACCTGACTGTAAATCATCTACATTCTTAACAGCTGTACTGATGATTAAGTCGCCCGGATTCAATGTAGGGTACATGGAATCGGTCTGAATAGAAAACGGTCGGATGCCAAAAAGACTCGGTACACCGTTTCCGGAGGTAGACACAAAGGAAACATACGTACATACTGCTGCCAGCACAATTGCTGCTACCAGGACAATATTAACGATAATATTCACAACAGAACTTTTATTTTCTTCTTTTGTCTCTTCCTGTTGTTCTGAAACTGCAGTTTCCGGTGCAGCCGCAGTTATTTTTTTTGTTGACATTTCTTCTGTTTTCATAGAGTTCTCCTATAAGAGTTAGTCTATTAATTAATTTCTTCCAAGCCGGAGCCGGTTCCAACCTCTGCACTAAACTGGATATTCGCCATAATCTGTGCCGCCTGCCCGATTTGGTTATTGCAGTCTATATCCTGCCCTTCCAGCCAAAAATACAAGTCAATCTGAGCAATTTCATCCATTCCAAGTTGAAAGAGCTCTACCGGTGTCGTAAAATCACCCAGTTCTCTGATAATAACATTTTTTTCTATCGGATATGCTTCACTCCAACTGGAGGTGGTCTGTCTGATCAGCTGTTCATCGGGTACCAGAGCTCCTTCTCCTCGGACATTCTCTGTTTCCACAATGCCTGTTATATCATCAATATGTCCGTCACAATTAGGCTCATATACATAAAAGAGCGTACCCTCTTCTAACGGATTCCCTTCCAGATCCAGCTTGGAAATACGGATGCCGATTCGCATAGCATACTCTGCACCATTGCCACCGTTATTGTGAAGAACCTCTTCACCATTCCAAATGGGTGTGCCGATTAAGTAGGTACCATACCCTTCCTTACCGTCCGCGCCTACAGTAGCCGGAGCCAGACTCACTTTCACAGCTTCACCTGTTCTGGCAAAAAAACTGGTCTTTACATAATATCCTTCTGAATCAGATCGATTTGCATTTCGGTCATCACTCAATTTCTTGGTAATGCCTTTTATTCTACCATCCACACCAAAGTTCGCTGCATAAAAAGTACCTTCACTATGTACCCAGGTAACCGGTTTCAAAGGTGCTATTCCTTCAAAGGCATTGCTCATATCCAGATGCTGCGTCCACTCCTCGCTTAGGGGACTGGCCGCCAGCTCCATGCCCGTATTACTGCCAATAGATATATACAAATCACTCAACTTTGGTGTACGAGTAAGAGTAAACCAGGTGTAGGTTGCACTTACCAGCAGTAAAGATAAAATCAGCAACACATAAAAGCACTTTATAATGGTACCTACTGGCCTAAGTTTCTGCTTTCTGTTCAAATAGAATCCCTTTCTCTCCATATCCATCTGATGATTGCTAACTCGTAGACTGTCCACCGAAGTGACAGCTGACGAATTTTGTAATCACCTACTTAATTTCAATATCTCCCACCCGGAGTTTATGCCAAGTGGGAGAGTATTTGTAAACTTTATGACATAAATGTCATTAAATTTTTATGGTACTAACGGGGGTTAGTGTGATTATGGTGTAGTTGTACTTCCACTTTCACCTGTATTAGTTGAAGTGTTGCCTTGCTCTAAAGCAGTATTGCTCATAGGAACAAGAGTTGCACTGCTTGCAAACTGCAGATTCAAAGAACCGGTCATAGACTTATCTGTAGTCGCTGCAACCATGGTATTATCTACATAGTTACCATCTAAGTAAACCAAAACAGTTACGTTCATAGCCTCGTTCTGATTCAGGGATGTGATAACTCCTTTATCCTTTGTCTGGAAACTACCCGGA
>JAZNIP010000201.1:0-3158 GCA_045577575.1 Lachnospiraceae bacterium
CCTGCTGGAGTCCAATTCAATGTGAGTAGGCAGCTTTGCCTTGTTCAGTTTTGAAGTAATCGCCGCACAAATAACCGTCGGGCTATGCCTATTCCCGACATCATTCTGTATAATCAGTACCGGTCTGATACCTCCCTGTTCCGAACCGATTACCGGTCTTAAATCTGCATAGTATACATCTCCACGCTTCATAGCTAAATAACACTTCCCTTATTTCAGTATAGCAATATTATTGCCCCTTTTCCGGAAGGTATTCAAAATCATTGTAATAATCTTTCGTTCCTATTACTCTGCCATTCTTTTTATACACTCGCGGAACTCTTTTCCCGATATCACATACCAGCTCATAATTGAATCTGCCGGACAAATCGCCAAGCTCCTCCGCCGTAATCTGCATCCCGCCATCCGCGCCAAGTAATGTTACCGCATCGCCCTCTTTTGCCTCCGGTATCGCGGTCACATCCACCATCATCTGATCCATACATACTCTACCGAGTATCGGTGCTTTTTTCCCCTGAATCAGCACATATCCTTTTCCGGAAAGCCCTCTCGGATAACCGTCTGCATAGCCCACCGGAATCGTTGCAACACTCATGCCGTCTCTTGCTGCAAAAGTTCCTCCATAGCTGATTTCCATACCAGCTTTCATTTCCTTAATATATACAATGTGACTTTTTATGGAAAGTGCAGGTCTGAGTTCGATAATATTCCTCTCCACCTCGTCAGACGGCCACAATCCATATAGTGTAATTCCTGCACGCACAATATCCAGATTTGCCTCCGGCATACGAATGATTCCTGCACTGTTAGCGCAATGCTGAAACGGTATCTTCAGACCAAGCTCCCCTTCTATTTTTTCACAAAACATGCAAAAATCTTTCAGCTGTCTCTCAGCAGCCGTTTTGTCAGTCATATCCGCTTTTGCAAAATGTGTAAAAATGCCCTCAATACGAATCCCCGGCAGTTCACTTACTCCTTTTATAAATTGAAGCCCTGTTTCATCCGGGCGAATACCGATTCTCGACATTCCCGTATCAACCTTAATATGAACGATTGCTTCTTTTCCGAGGATGAGTGCCTTCTCGGAAAGCATCTTTGCCGTATCAAGGCGAAACAGTGCCGGACGAATCTCCTGTTTTATCAGTTCCTCATAGCAATACGGAAATGTATACCCGAGTATTAATATCGGCTTTTGCACGCCGCTCTTTCTCAAAATCTCTGCTTCCTCAAAAGTAGCAGTAGCAAACCCGAACAGATAAGTGAGCCCCTCCAGCTCCTCCGCAATCGGAACACTTCCATGTCCGTATCCGTCTGCCTTAATGACACCAATCATCTGCGTCTTTTCCGCAATGTTTGCTTTCATGCTTTCCATGTTAAAACGGATGGCATCCAAATCCACCTCTGCATAAACTCTTGCATAGGTCTCCAGTCTCTCCGATAGATTCATCTGTACTTTCCTCCCTCATGAAATAGTACCGGCAATTCCTCAAGCAAATCTCCTGCCATAACACAATACGCAGTTTTTCTTTCTGATGCCGCATCGCCAGCCAGTCCATGCAGATACACTGCCATGCAGGCAGCTTCCATACCTTTCATTCCCTGTGCGATAAGCCCTGCCATAATCCCTGCAAGTACATCACCGCTTCCTCCTGTCGCCATACCGTTATTGCCCGATGTATTTATATAAATTTGTCCATCCGGCGTTGCAATTACAGTTCGCGCATCTTTTGCCGCTAAAATAACATGATGCTTTTCGGCATATTCTTTTGCTGTCATAATAATTTCATCTTTACAACATTTTATGCTCTTTTTCGCTAATCGTGAAAGTTCTCCCATATGCGGAGTCAGGCATACAAACGGAGCATTTTGAGCCGCACCGCTGCGTAACCATTCCGCATGCTCCGATAATATGTTAAGACCATCTGCATCTACTATCAGGGGCAGTCTGCAATTTTCCCATACATATTTCATAATATAAACAGACTGTTCCTCCTGTCCGATCCCCGGTCCGATTATAACACAGTCTGCCCAATCCATTGCAGTCTTTAGCTGACCCGCAAGCTGTTCCTTCTCTGTAGCCCTTTCATAGCTGTCCACAAGCGCTTCCGGTACCTTCCTCATCAAAAGCTCTCTGTTTTCTACTGCCGTCACTACCCGCACCAGTCCTGCTCCGCTGCGATAAGCGCCGAGCACTGCAAGCTGACAGGCACCATACATGCGATGATTGCCTGCAATCACCAGTACTTTTCCAAAGCTTCCTTTATTTCCGTCATTTTTTCTTGCAGGAATTCCTGCAAGATTTTCCTTATCATAAGTAAATGCTTCCGGTTTTGTCAAACCATTCTGCCAAAAAATGCCAATTTTCCTGCAAATCAGCTCTCCCGCATAGTCCGCCCCCGGATAAAAAACAAGTCCCGTTTTTCGATATCCATAGGTCACAGTCAAATTCGCCTGTACAGCAGCTCCCATTACAACACCGGTATCCGCATGAATTCCGGATGGTATATCTACCGCTACTATATAGCTGCCTGCATGATTCATATACTCGATTGCCTCCAGAGCGCTTCCCGACACCTCTCTGGACAGCCCGATTCCAAAAAGTGCATCAACGATTATCTCATAATGCTCATCCGGCAATACCTCTTTGACTATGCTCCCCATATTCTCCAAAATCTGTATCTGTTTTTCCGTTTCTGCACTACATTTTTCTCGTTTTCCTACAAGCACATAAGCCACTTTATATCCATATTCCTGTAAAATTCTGCCGGTTGCAAAGCCATCGCCGCCGTTGTTTCCGCATCCGGCTATCACAAGTACACTTTTCGGTTCAGGAAATCGAATTCTGATCTCCTCTGCCGTTGCATCAGCAGCGCGCTCCATCAACACCAGAGACGGAATGCCTGTCTTTTCAATCGTATACGTATCATATTCCTTCATCTGTGCTCCGCTTACCAGATACTCCATGTTGCTCTCCTTACTTTTCAAGCTCAAAAAATGCGCCAAAGCAGCATTCTTTGACGCATTTATTTTTTCTTATTCTCAGCCTTTTTTTCCTGTTTTTTTATTTCCGGCTGATACTCCATATCGAATATTTCCAACACTTCTGCTCCAAAGATATCATGCATATAAGAATACAGATTTTGATTTGTAAGGAGAGC
>JAZNIP010000202.1:0-3917 GCA_045577575.1 Lachnospiraceae bacterium
CGCTTGGCCTCCGACTTCACAGCCTGTCAGTCCGTTATGGGAAAGGCTGCTTGCCCACATCACCTCCGCACGGGCATTATAATTCTTCGGGTCTGACTTTAAAATTTCCGCATTTTTGATAACAGTGCGCATCAATCCCTCTGCAATGCTGTCCGTCAGTTCCATATTTCCACCGTTTACAAAATAACGTTCCATCGTATGCATTAAAATATCTACGCAGCCGGATGCCGTCTGATAGTCCGGCAGACTCATGGTAAGCTCCGGGTTCATTACCGCAAATTTCAAACGGCAGTAGTTGCTGCTATAGCCCCTCTTAATGCCGCCCTCATCCTTCGTAATCACAGAGGAATCACTCATTTCGCTGCCTGCTGCCGCAATGGTCAGCACAGCACCGATAGGCAGACAAGCCTGTGCCTGTTTTTTCCGGTCATATAATTCCCATACATCGCCCTCATTGCTCATACCATATCCAATGGCTTTTGCCGAATCAATGACACTTCCTCCGCCTACTGCCAGAATGAAATCAACGCCTTCCTTTTTGCAAAGCTCAATTCCTTTATATACAAGCGACAGTCTCGGATTTGGCACAACGCCACCAAGCTCTGTATAAGCAATTCCTGCCTCTGCCAGACTTTCCTCAATCCGATCAAGCAGCCCGGAACGACGTGCACTACCACTTCCATAATGCAGCAATACCTTTTTACAATTCTGTGACTTTACCAGTTCTCCCACCTGCTGCTCCGCAGCCTTCCCAAATATCACCTGTGTCGGTGTGTAATAGTTAAAATTGTGTACCATACCTTCTCCTCCGTTTTCATTCTCGATAGTTCTATTTTACTATCCTCTATTCTGCCATGCAAGTAAAACAAAACTGACCCGACAGGCATAATGCCCGTTCGAGTCAGCTCTAAAATTTTCAGCTTCAACCGTATTTATTCGATTGTTTTATTTATCATGAATCTCACTGTGCAGCTCCTGAAGAGATTTTAACTCTCCGCCCTCATGTGTCTTCACATAATGAATACCCTCTGCGGAAGCCTTTGCAGCTGCCATCGTAGTCATATAAGCAACCTTTTGCTTGATTGCCGCTTTTCTCAGATAGCTGTCATCACTGATACCGTCCTTATCTCTCGGTGTGTTGACAATTAACTGAATTTCTCCATTTGCAATCATATCTGCAATATTCGGGCGTCCCTCAGAAAGCTTTTTCACCTTCTTTACCGGAATTCCCGCATCTGCAATCAAATCACAGGTTCTGCCGGTAGCCACCAGACTGAATCCATCCTCAGCAAAGCTTTTTGCTACTTCTACTACTTCACCCTTGTCCTTATCGTTTACGGAAAGCAGCACCGTTCCCTCTAACGGAAGCTTAGACTGACATGCTTCCTGTGCCTTGAAAAATGCTTCACCATAAGAAGCGGATAAGCCAAGCACTTCACCTGTGGAACGCATTTCCGGTCCGAGTACCGGATCTACCTCCTGGAACATATTGAACGGGAATACCGCTTCTTTTACACCATAGTTTGGAATTACCTGCTCTTTTAACTGCGGAACCGGTGATTCCTTTCCTGTCAGTTCAGATGTAATAATTTCGGTTGCAAGCGGTACCATACGAATATTACATACCTTAGATACCAACGGTACGGTACGGGATGCCCTCGGATTTGCTTCCAATACAAATACTTTTCCGTTTTCGATTGCATACTGCATGTTCATCAAGCCTTTTACATGCATTTCTTCTGCAATTTTTCTTGTATATTCTTTAATCGTTTTTACGTTTTCTTCCGTTATGTGTACAGACGGAATGATACATGCAGAGTCGCCGGAATGAATACCTGCAAGCTCAATATGTTCCATAACCGCCGGAACAAATGCGTGGGTGCCGTCACTGATTGCATCTGCTTCACATTCCAATGCATGATTTAAGAAACGGTCAATCAGAATCGGTCTGTCAGGTGTAACACCTACTGCTGCTCTCATATACTGCGTCAGGCTTTCATCATCATATACCACTTCCATACCGCGTCCGCCAAGTACATAAGAAGGACGAACCATAACCGGATAACCGATTTTCTCTGCAATGGCAAGTGCCTCATCTACTGTGGTTGCCATACCGGATTCCGGCATCGGAATTTCCAGTTTTTCCATCATGGCACGGAACAGGTCACGGTCTTCTGCCAAATCAATAACAGACGGAGAAGTACCAAGTATCTTCACACCGTTTTTCTCAAGCTCAGCAGCCAGATTCAGCGGTGTCTGTCCGCCAAACTGTGCAATCACACCAAGTGGCTTTTCTTTCTTATAGATGCTCAGAACATCTTCCAATGTGAGCGGCTCAAAATACAGCTTATCGGATGTATCATAGTCCGTAGAAACTGTTTCCGGATTACAGTTCACGATAATTGTCTCAAATCCAAGCTTTTTCAACGCCATAGCTGCATGTACACAGCAGTAATCAAATTCAATACCCTGTCCGATTCGGTTCGGACCACCGCCCAGAATCATGATTTTCTGTTTGTCTGTATTAACCGGGTTCTTATCCTCTGCATTGTAAGTAGAATAATAGTAAGCATTGTTTTCTGTACCGCTTACGTGTACACCTTCCCATGCTTCCTCCACACCAAGCTGAATACGGCGGTTGCGAATATCCTCTTCCGGTATTTCCAGAATCTGACTTAAGTATTTATCGGAGAAGCCATTTTTCTTTGCAGAAATGAGTGCTGCATCCTCCGGCAGACTTCCCTTGCCTGCAAGAAGCGCTTCTTCTTCCTCCACAAGCTCCTTCATCTGTTCAATGAAGTATGCCTTTACTCTTGTAATTTCATGAATTTCTTCTACGGTAGCTCCCTTACGAAGTGCCTCATACATCAGGAAATGGCGTTCACTGGAAGCGGAGCCTAATTTTTTGAGCAGTTCTTTCTTGGTCAATGTATCAAAATCTTTTGCATGTCCCAAACCATAACGTCCTGTTTCCAAAGAACGGATTGCTTTCTGGAAAGCCTCCTTGTAGGTCTTACCAATGCTCATGACTTCGCCTACTGCACGCATCTGTGTACCCAGCTTATCTTCTACACCTTTGAATTTTTCAAATGCCCAGCGTGCAAATTTAATTACTACATAATCTCCATCCGGCACATATTTATCCAAAGTACCATACTTACCGCATGGAATGTCTTTTAAAGTCAACCCTGCTGCCAACATTGCAGATACAAGTGCAATCGGGAAACCGGTCGCCTTAGATGCCAGCGCGGAGGAACGTGAGGTACGGGGATTAATCTCAATAACAATAATTCGATCAGATACCGGATCGTGAGCAAACTGTACGTTTGTACCACCGATAACCTGAACGGATTCTACAATTTTATATGCCTGCTCCTGTAGTCTCTTCTGACATTCCTCAGAAATCGTCAGCATCGGAGCAGAACAGAAGGAATCGCCGGTATGTACACCGAGCGGATCAATGTTTTCAATAAAGCAAACGGTAATGATATTGCCCTCTGCATCACGAACAACCTCTAATTCCAACTCTTCCCAACCCAGAATGGACTCCTCAACAAGAACCTGTCCTACAAGACTCGCCTGTAAGCCTCTTGCACAAACAGTTTTTAACTCTTCTTTATTATACACAAGACCGCCGCCTGCGCCGCCCATCGTATAAGCAGGACGAAGAACAACCGGATATCCAAGCTTGTCAGCAATCTCCAGAGCTTCCTCTACAGAATACGCAACCTCACTGCGTGCCATTTCGATGCCTAACTTATCCATCGTCTTTTTAAACTCAATACGGTCTTCACCACGCTCAATGGCATCTACCTGTACACCGATAACCTTTACGTTATATTTATCCAGAACACCTGCCTTGTTTAATTCTGAACATAAATTAAGACCGGATTGTCCACCTAAGTTCGGAAGCAATG
>JAZNIP010000203.1:0-3632 GCA_045577575.1 Lachnospiraceae bacterium
CATAAGGCTGTAAAATACACAGTCTAAGTACCGGCGTTTCTTTACGGTCTGTCAGAAAATGTGATTGTTTCTGCCTATTTACGTTACAAACAAAATCTCCCCTAGCTTCGCCAAAGGTATGAAAGCAGCTAGTGGGCAAAGGATTTTAGGCAAAAGAAAAGTGCTTCTTTTTTATAAAACCTTTTGAATTATTATTTACATTCGCTCGTCGTCATGTTATCATATCTTCAATCCTATAAATGTGCGGCAGATAATAGTTCTGCACAGTCTGAAGTTTCTAAACAATTCTATATCACAAACAAAACATATCCATAAAATTCTTTACGATTCCATTTTTAGTTATGAAGTGCGTTATGTGTATTTTTGAAATGTTAAATTTGCAGACATATATTATCTGTTGCCTTTTTGGATTCTATCAGAAAGGAGAGATTATATGTTGAAAAGTAACTATGTAACAGAAAACAATACGAAAGAATGCTTAGGAGGATTGAGAATTATGTCAGATAATGAATTATTGTTGGCGATTTCTGAAATGATGGATGCAAAGCTGGATGCCAGGCTAAAGCCGATTGAAAGGCGATTAGACAGGATTGAAGATATATTGGAAAATAATGTGCTGCCTCGCCTGAATACACTGGAACGATGCTATACTTCCACTTATGAGAGATACAAAGAAAACTGTGATAGGATGGAAGCGGCGTTTGATGATATTTGCGTGATAAAGAGGGTAGTGATTGACCACAGCGAGAGATTGGTATATCTGACCCGAACGGTAGATAAGCATACAGAGCAGCTGGAGCATCTGACCAAAACGGTAGATAAGCATACAGAGCAGTTGGAGCATCTGACCCAAGCAGTGAATAAGCACACGGAGGAATTTAAAGGCTTAAATGCTCGGGTGGGTTTGCTGGAAAAGTCATTGGAGAAAATGATAACAGAAAAATAACAGAGCCTTACGGAAAACGGGTTTCCGAAAAACTCTGTTATTTAAAAAATGTTACACTAGGATATTTTGACAATCTGATTAATCATGGTAAGCTCTTCTACAGAGAAATCGGTGTGACCGATGATTTTCAGATTTTCGACAATTTGTTTTGGACTGGATGCACCAATAAGGACACTCGTTACCTGTTCATCCTTTAATACCCAGCTAAGCGCCATTTGTGCCAGTGTCTGTCCGCGTTTTTTGGCCAGCTCATTTAACTGTCGTATTTGAGACAGTTTTTCAGTAGAGAGGGCATCCTTGTGCAGATAGCGTCCGTCTTTGGCGATACGGCTGTCGGAAGGGATGCCGTTTAAGTATTTGTCGGTTAAAAGCCCCTGTGCCAGAGGACTGAAAGCAATAATACCCTTTCCGTTCTCATAGGCAGCCGCTTTCAAACCGTTTTCTTCAATGGTGCGGTCAAAAATAGAGTAGCGGTTCTGATTGATGATAAAAGGACAGTGCAGCTCTTTTAAGATTTCAGCGGCTTTTTTCATTGTAGGACCATCGTAGTTGGAAATACCTGCATAGAGTGCTTTACCGCTTTTGACGGCTTGATTTAAAGCTCCCATTGTTTCTTCCAGAGGAGTTTCCGGATCCATTCGATGATGATAGAAAATATCTACATATTCCAGTCCCATACGTTTCAGACTCTGGTCCAGACTGGCAAGCAGATATTTCCGGCTGCCCCAGTTGCCGTAAGGTCCTTCCCACATGTCATAGCCTGCTTTGGTGCTGATAATTAATTCATCCCGATAAGGAATAAAATCTTCGCGGAAAATTTGTCCGAAATTCCGTTCTGCCCGACCGTATTCCGGTCCGTAATTATTAGCCAGATCAAAATGTGTAATGCCGTTGTCAAAGGCGGTATAGCACATCTGTTTCATATTTTCATAGTCGTTATGCACACCGAAATTGTGCCAGAATCCGAATGAGATGAGTGGTAGTTTCAGACCGCTTTTTCTGCAGCGGTTGTAAGGCATTGCTTCATAGCGGTTTTTGTCTGCAACATAAGTCATAACATAACCCTCCTAAATAGATGTGGGAAATGCCAAGAGGCATCTCCCACATATCATAGCATATTTTATTTCTTTATAGAAGCCCGTTTTCTCATGGTCGGATCCAGTATTTTTTTTCGGATACGCAGACTTTCAGGGGTGATTTCCAGAAGCTCATCCGTATCAATAAATTCCAATGCCTGTTCCAAACTCAAAATACGAGGCGGAGTCAGACGAAGCGCTTCATCTGAACTGGAGGAACGGGTGTTGGTCAGGTGCTTTGTTTTGCATACATTTAGTTCAATGTCTTCACCACGGCCGTTTTGTCCGATGACCATACCGGCATATACCTTTTCCCCCGGTCCGATGAAGAGTGTGCCGCGTTCCTGAGCATTGAACAGACCGTAGGTAATGGCTTCTCCGGCTTCAAATGCGATGAGTGATCCCTGTTTGCGGTATTGGATATCTCCTTTATATGGACCGTAACCATCAAATACGGAATTCATAATACCATTACCTTTTGTATCCGTCATAAATTCACCGCGATAACCAATCAAGCCTCTTGCCGGAATGGAAAATTCCAGACGGGTATAGCCCCCGTTGATGGTTCCCATAGCACGCAGCTCGCCCTTGCGCATACTGAGCTTTTCAATAACCGTTCCGGAAAACTCATCGGGCACATCGACGTAGACGAGTTCCATTGGTTCGGTTTTTTTGCCGCTTTCATCAGTATGGTAAAGAACCTCTGCCTTGCTGACTGCAAATTCATAACCTTCACGACGCATATTTTCAATCAAAACAGACAGATGCAATTCGCCTCGTCCGGATACCTTGAAGCTTTCGGTGGTGTCCGTTTCCTCTACGCGGAGTGATACATCCGTATTCAATTCACGGAACAGGCGGTCACGCAAATGGCGACTGGTAACATATTTGCCTTCCTGTCCTGCGAGCGGAGAATCATTGACAATAAACTGCATGGCAATGGTCGGCTCGGAAATTTTCTGGAACGGAATCGGCTTTGGTTTTTCCGGGGAGCAGAGAGTATCGCCGATACGCAGGTCTGCAATGCCGGAGAGAGCAACGATTGAGCCGAATCCGGCTTCTTTTACTTCTACTTTATTTAAACCGTCAAATTCATACAGTTTGCTTACTTTTACTTTTGTCAGCTTGTCCGGGTCATGGTGATTGACCAATACAACCTCCTGATTGACCTTGACGGAGCCGTTGTCGATTTTTCCTACACCGATACGCCCTACATATTCATTATAATCAATCGTACTGATGAGCAGTTGTGTTCCGGCATCCGGATCACCGACCGGAGCCGGGATATAATTCAGTATCGTTTCAAACAACGGAATCATGTTGCTGTTTTCATTTTCAAGGTCGAGGGTGGCAACGCCTTCTTTTGCGGAAGCAAATACAAAAGGACAATCCAGCTGCTTTTCATTGGCATCCAAATCAATAAAGAGCTCTAATACCTCGTCTATGATTTCCTCGGGACGAGCCTCGGGACGGTCAATTTTATTGATACATACAATAACCGGATGATTTAATTCCAGTGCTTTTTTCAGAACAAACCTTGTCTGAGGCATAACCCCCTCAAAAGCATCGACGACAAGGATAACTCCGTTTACCATTTTCAGTACACGTTC
>JAZNIP010000204.1:0-5450 GCA_045577575.1 Lachnospiraceae bacterium
AGCTGCCTAAGCAGCCGGGCGTTTATATTATGCACGATGCAGAGGATGCGATTCTCTATGTGGGGAAGGCGATTAATCTGCATAGTCGTGTGCGTTCTTATTTTCGCCCTAACATTGGAAGAGGTCCCCAAATTGATAAAATGGTAAAGCTGATTGACCATTTTGAGTATATTGTTACGGATTCAGAGCTGGAAGCTCTTGTGCTGGAAAATAATCTGATAAAGGAGCACAGCCCCAAATATAATACTTTGCTAAAGGACGATAAAACCTATCCCTACATTAAGGTGACGATGGGAGAGGCTTATCCGAGGGTTGTCTTTTCCAGAGAGATGAAAAAGGATAAATCCAGATATTTCGGACCCTATACAAGTGCCACGGCAGTAAAGGAGACAATAGAACTGATAAATAAGCTCTATCAGCTTCGGACCTGCAATAAAAAATTTCCTCGTGATTTTGGGGTGGAGAGACCGTGCCTGAATCATCATATCGGAAAATGTATGGCACCCTGCCAGGGAACGATTTCTCAGGAGCAGTATGCAAAGCAGTTGGAAAAGGCACTGGATTTTTTAAACGGCAGTTACAATTCTATTTTAAAAGAACTGGAAACCAAAATGACAGAAGCGTCAGAAAACTTAGAGTTTGAGGAGGCAATTCGTTATCGGGAGCTTTTGCAAAGTGTGCGTGCCGTGTCGCAAAAACAGAAAATTACGGCAAGTGACGGAGAGGACAAGGATATCATCGCACTTGCCAAAGAAGATAACGATGTGGTGGTACAGGTTTTTTTTGTCCGTGGCGGAAGGCTTATCGGAAGAGAGCATTTCTATATGACACATGTGTCAGGTGGTTCGAAGGCAGAGATTCTGCAGAGCTTTGTAAAGCAATTTTATGCAGGGACGCCGTTTATTCCAAGAGAACTGATACTGCAATTTGAGATAGAGGAAAAGGATATTATCGAGGCATGGTTGTCGGAGAGACGGGGCGGACGGGTTTATTTGCGTGTACCGAAAATCGGGACGAAGGAAAAATTGGTGGAATTAGCAGCACAGAATGCGGCGCTTGTGTTAAGCAGGGATAAGGAGCGCATCAAGAGAGAGGCAGGCAGAACCATCGGGGCAGTCAGGGAAATTGAGAAGCTTTTAGGGCTTTCGGGCATTCAGCGTATGGAAGCCTTTGATATTTCCAATATCAGCGGCTTTGAAAATGTAGGCTCTATGGTTGTCTATGAGCGGGGAAAGGCAAAGAGAAGTGATTATCGTAAATTTAAGATTCGTTCCGTAAACGGACCGGATGATTATGCCTGTATGAAGGGGGTGCTGGAGGGACGTTTTCTTCATGGAATGGAAGAGAGCGCACGTCGCAGAGAGAAAAATCTGGATCAGGAGCTTGGAAGCTTTACGCGCTTTCCGGATTTGCTGTTGATGGATGGTGGTAAAGGACAGGTAAATATTGCACTTGAGGTTTTGGATGAGCTTCATTTAAATATACCTGTATGCGGTATGGTAAAAGATGACAATCACCGTACGAGAGGGTTGTATTATAATAATGAAGAAATTGCTATAGACCGCAGGTCGGAAGGGTTTAAGCTGATTACAAGAATACAGGATGAAGCGCATCGGTTTGCCATAGAGTACCATCGCTCGCTTCGAAGCAAAAGTCAGGTAAAGAGTGTGTTGGATGATATTTCGGGTGTGGGACCTGCAAGAAGAAAGGCACTGATGCGGCACTTTGGTTCATTGGAGGAAATTCGTAAGGCGGATGTGGAGCAGTTATGTGAAATACCGGAAATCAATGAGCGGTGTGCAGTAGAGATATACAAATTTTTCCACGAGAAAAATTGATAAGCAATCGGGATTATGTTACACTAAAAATAGTGAGCCCGAAGTGGCAGAAAAATAAAAACAGATGGGAGTAATGGTATGGCAATGATAAAATTATCAAAAATCATTGAAAAAATGAAGCTGGAAAATCTGACGCCGGAAATAGAAATAAAAGGGATTAAAATTACTCAGCCGGATATTAACCGACCTGCATTACAGATTGCCGGTTATTTTGAGCATTTTGAGGCAACCCGTTTACAGATTATCGGATTCGTGGAATATACCTATATGGAAGGTATGAGCGAAGAACGAAAAATTGAAATTTATAATAAGCTGTTGTCCTATGACATTCCTGCAATTATTTTCTGTCGTGAGCTTCAGCCGGATGATTTGTTTAAAAAGCTTGCGATTGAGCATAACATACCATTATTTGTGACGAAAAAAGCCACATCTGCATTTATGGCAGAAATCATTCGATGGCTGAATGTTAAGCTGGCTCCATGCATTTCCGTACATGGTGTTCTGGTTGATGTATATGGCGAAGGACTTTTGATTACCGGTGAAAGTGGTATCGGTAAATCGGAGGCGGCTTTGGAGCTGGTAAAGAGAGGACATCGTCTGATTACCGATGATGTGGTAGAGCTCCGCAAGGTCAGTGATGATACCATTATTGGTTCTGCACCGGACATTACAAAGCATTTTATTGAATTACGTGGTATTGGTATTGTAGATATTAAGGCGCTTTATGGTGTGTCCAGTGTCAAGGACACCCAGTCAATTGATATGGTTATCCGATTGGAAGAGTGGGACAAGGACAAAGAATACGACAGACTTGGTCTGGAAGAGGAATATACCGAATATCTTGGTAATAAGATTGTATGTCACAGTCTGCCGATTCGTCCGGGACGAAATCTGGCGATTATTTGTGAAGCAGCAGCAATTAACCACCGTCAGAAAAAGATGGGCTACAATGCAGCACAGGAGTTGTATACAAGAGTCCAGAACTCTCTGGCGAAGAGAAGAGAAGAAGACGAAGATTAAGATAAAACAGAAAAAGGGAGCATATAAGGATGAAAAAGTATTGTTTTGGTGTAGATATCGGAGGTACAACCGTAAAAATCGGATTGTTTGATACAGAGGGCACGATTTTGGAAAAGTGGGAAATTCCTACTCGTACAGAAGATGCGGGAAGTCAGATTTTGCCGGATGTGGCAGCATCGCTTCAGGCGAAGCTGGAGGAAAAGGGTATTTCCAAAGATGAGGTGGCAGGAGTCGGTGTCGGAGTGCCGGGACCGGTTGACAAGGACGGTATTATCCATGAAGCGGTAAATCTGGGTTGGGGAGTTTTCAGTATTCGTGATACTCTTCAGGAGCTTTGCGGCTTGCCGGTTCGTGCGGGAAATGATGCCAATGTAGCAGCTCTTGGTGAGATGTGGAAGGGCGGCGGACAGGGATACCGTAATCTGGTGCTTGTAACACTCGGTACAGGTGTTGGCGGCGGTATCATTATCAATGGCGAAATGCTCAGCGGTGCGACCGGCGCAGGTGGAGAAATCGGACACATTCATATTCAGGATGGCGAGCCGGATGCATGTGGTTGCGGTAATCATGGCTGTCTGGAGCAGTATGCTTCCGCAACGGGAATTGTCAGACTGGCAAACCGTAAGTTAGATGCAACAAAAGAGGATTCTGTACTCCGTTACAAAAATATCTCTGCAAAAAGTGTATTTGATGCAGTTAAAGCAGGGGATAAAGTGGCGATTGAGATTGCAGAAGAGTTTGGCGCATACCTCGGAAAGGGACTTGCTGCCATTGCGGGTGTAGTAAATCCAGAAGCGTTTGTTATCGGTGGCGGTGTATCTAAGGCCGGAGAGATTTTGTTTACTTATATCGAAGAAAACTATAAGAAGAATGTATTTCATGGCAGCCGTAGTGCAAAATTTGAGCTTGCCACGCTTGGCAATGATGCGGGCATCTGTGGCGCAGCTAAGCTGATACTTGAATAAGAATATTTGAATAATGTAGCAGAAATCGGCATATGCTGAGAAAAAGCATGGGTGAGATAAAGTGAATCAGGTATTAAAAGAATATATTATATCCATTGTATCGGAAGAAAATCTTAGATTTCGTGAACCGATGAACAGGCATACGAGCTTTCGTACAGGCGGGGAAGCAGCAGCTTTTATTCAAGTGGAAAATAAAGAGCAGTTGAAAAAGGTGTTATATTATTTGCAAAAAACAGAAACAGATTATTTTGTTTTAGGAAATGGGACAAATCTGCTTGTCAGTGACAGAGGCTATGATGGAGTCATTATCCAGATTGGCAGCAAGATGAGCGATATTCAAGTAGAAGGAAACAGACTTTATGTGCAAGCGGGAGCATTGCTTTCTCAGGCAGCAAAGCGTGCATGGGAAGCGGGACTTACCGGAATGGAATTTGCGTCCGGTATTCCGGGAAGTGTTGGCGGCGGCATTGTGATGAATGCAGGAGCCTATGATGGTGAAATGGAACGGATAGTGGAGCGTGTGGCTGTGCTGAATGAGGACGGAGAGCTGATGGAGCTGGATCATGATACCATGGAATTTGGGTATCGTAGCAGTATTATTAAGAATCGACCGTTTATCGTTGTAGAGGCAGTGTTGAAGCTGGAGCCGGGGGATAAGGCGGCTATCAAAGCGAAAATGGACGATTTTGCGGTTCGCCGAAGAGAAAAACAGCCTTTGGAATTTCCGAGTGCGGGAAGCACCTTTAAGCGTCCGGAGGGCAATTTTGCAGGAAAGCTGATTATGGACAGTGGGCTCAGGGGTTATCGAATCGGTGGTGCTCAGGTTTCAGAAAAGCATTGTGGATTTGTTATTAATACCGGGAATGCTACTTCTGAGGATATTTCTGAACTTATGACAGAAATTCAGGAGCGGGTAAAAGAAAAATTTGGTGTACGATTAGAACCGGAGGTAGTCAGACTGGGCGATTTTCAGTCTGGCTGAGCCGGCTTGATGATTGGGAGAATGAACAAGAGATGAGATTTGTTATAGTGACCGGAATGAGCGGTGGAGGGAAACGTACTGCACTTAAGCTGCTTGAGGATATCGGCTTCTTTTGCGTTGATAATCTGCCGATTCCTCTTTTGGAAAAATTTGTGGAATTAATTGCAATGCCGAATAAGGAAATTTCTAAGGTTGCATTGGGATTGGATGTGCGTGCGGATCAGTCGTTTGAGGATGTAGGCAAATATTTTGAAAACCTGCGCAATAACGGATATCAATTTGAAATTTTGTTTATGGAGGCGAGCGACGCGGTTTTGATTCGCAGATACAAAGAAAGCCGCCGCATGCATCCGCTTTCTTCCTATGAGGGTGGAAGAGTTGAGGACGGAATTCATCAGGAACGTAAAATTCTGGATACTATGAAGAAAAATGCGGATTATGTCATCGATACATCCAATCTGCTGACAAGAGAGCTGAAGGAAGAGCTTGACCGTATTTTTGTAAAAAATGAAAAATATAATAGTTTAATGGTAAATGTAATGTCCTTTGGCTTTAAAAACGGAATTCCTTCTGATGCGGATTTGATATTTGATGTACGTTTTTTGCCGAATCCTTACTATATTGATGAGCTGAAGCATCAGACCG
>JAZNIP010000205.1:0-3911 GCA_045577575.1 Lachnospiraceae bacterium
GACCGCTTGGCCCCCGACTTGATAGTCATACACCATCTCAAGCTGATTATCATCTAAAGCAAGCTGAGAAAAAGCTTCCTTGACCGTCTCCTCGGAAATCACATTCCCCTGCTCCTTTGCCTGCTGTTTTATCTTTTCCAATGTCTGACCAAACAAAATCTCTTTTTTCATCTGAAGCTCTCTCCATCACAAATCTCTATCATTGTCTTTTCACATGCTCATGGGTAAACAAATGATCCTGACAGTATTCATAATTTCCATCACACTTAGAACAGAATCGAAATTCCAAATGTTCACCGTCTGCCTCTGTCCTTCCGCAAATTGCACATTTGTGTCTCGTAATAGTAGTACTTCTTTTTACCTCCTGACGAAATGTCTGGCGTCTGCGAATCTGCTTCGGACTCATACGGAACAAATCTCTTGTAGCAAAGAAAAATACCAATACATTCAACAGAGAAGCACCAATAATAATTCTCCCAACGATCCCGCTCGCAAAAAATGCATAAATTGTCATAACGGCATCCAAAATGCCCAGCCACTTAATCTTAATTGGTACAATAAAAAATAACAGCACCTGCATATCCGGAAAGGTCATTGCAAACGCAAGGAAAATCGACAAATTAACATAATATGTGCTAAATGAATAAAAGAAATATCCAATATTATGCACAAAAAAGCTCTCTGCACCGACCGACGCAATCTGAGGTGCAAATGTTACAAAGCAATATGCCAACAAAACAAAGCTTCCCAATATGGTAAATATCATACCACTAAATAAAAACAGATTATAACGGAATGCTCCCCATGTACGCTCCAATGTCGTACCAAGCCAATAATAAAAATACAAAGAAATAATCGTAAAGAAACCAAATCCGGATGGCGGTACCAAAATCCATGTCACAAGACGCCATATCTGTCCTCTGATTACCAAATACGGATTTAATGTCAGATAATCTAAAAAAGATGCATTTACAAACTGAATGGCATATCCAAAGCCATAACAGATAATCAGCATCAAAGAAATATTTTGTATTGCATACTTTCCGATTTTACGTTCCAGCTTATTTAAAAATTTCATTTTCCCAATTCCTTCATTCTTTCTGAGTTAATGCATGAATATATATTATCATTCCCATATATAAAAGTAAACCAAACAATTTCTAAACATTTCCTTATATTTTTTTAATAATTTTTCCAGTTGCATTTTGTATAAACCTGTCGTATAATGGTCAAATCGTTAGGAACACATTTTTAATAGGAAGAAAGAGCATCATTTTTATGGATATTACAGATATTTCACATTATTATCTTGGAATCGACATCGGTTCCACTACAGTAAAAATTGCAATATTGGATAACAAACATTCTATTCTTTTTTCAGACTATAAAAGACACTTTGCAAATATCAGAGAAACACTCGCCGAATTACTACAGGATGCTTATCAGCAGCTTGGTAATCTTACTATCCATCCGGTCATAACCGGCTCCGGCGGTCTGGCACTTGCAAATCATTTGCAGATTCCCTTTGTTCAGGAAGTCATTGCCGTAGCAACCTCTCTGGAGACCTTTGCTCCCCAGACTGATGTAGCAATAGAATTGGGCGGTGAAGATGCCAAAATTATATATTTTGAGGGTGGCAACGTAGAACAGCGTATGAATGGTATTTGTGCCGGCGGTACCGGCTCCTTCATCGACCAGATGGCATCCCTGCTTCAGACCGATGCATCCGGTCTGAATGAATATGCAAAGGGCTACCAGTCTCTCTACACCATTGCCGCACGCTGTGGTGTATTCGCAAAGTCTGACATACAGCCGCTTATCAACGATGGTGCTACAAAGGAGGACTTATCTGCTTCTATTTTTCAGGCAGTGGTGAATCAGACTATCAGTGGTCTTGCCTGCGGTAAACCGATTCGCGGTCATGTAGCATTCCTCGGTGGTCCGTTACACTTTTTATCGGAGTTGAAGGCTGCTTTTATCCGTACTTTAAAATTAGACGAGGAACATATCATCGACACAGCAAACTCACATTTGTTTGCTGCTATCGGTTCTGCACTCAATTACAAAGAAAAAACAGCATATTCCATGCAGGAAATGGTACAAAAGCTGTCCTCTGAAATTAAAATGGAATTTGAAGTAGAACGAATGGAGCCCCTGTTTGCCTCGCAGGCAGAGTATGATGCCTTTAAAAAGCGTCATTCTCTCCATCATGTAAAGGCCGCCAGCCTTTCCGATTACCGTGGCAACTGCTATCTGGGTATTGATGCCGGCAGTACTACTACCAAAATCGCCCTTGTCGGAGAGGACGGTTCTCTTTTGTACTCCTTTTATTCCGGCAATAATGGCAGTCCTTTGCAGACTGCAATTGATGCCATCAAGGATATCTATAAAAAACTGCCTGCAGGTGTAAAAATTGTACGCTCCTGCTCCACCGGTTACGGGGAAGCATTGATGAAAGCCGCTTTTCTGTTGGATGATGGCGAAGTAGAAACGGTAGCTCATTATTATGCCGCTGCTTTTTTCAACCCTTCCGTTGACTGCATTTTGGACATCGGCGGACAGGATATGAAATGTATCAAAATTAAAAATCAAACCGTTGACAGTGTACAGCTTAACGAAGCCTGTTCCTCCGGCTGCGGTTCCTTTATTGAAACCTTTGCAAAATCATTAAATTACAGCGTACAGGACTTTGCTACCGCTGCACTTTTTGCAGAGCATCCGATTGATTTAGGTACACGCTGCACCGTATTTATGAACTCTAAGGTAAAGCAGGCACAAAAGGAAGGTGCACAGGTCTCTGACATTTCTGCCGGCCTGGCATATTCTGTTATCAAAAATGCTTTGTTTAAGGTTATCAAAGTATCGGATGCCTCTGAGCTCGGAAAGGAAATCGTTGTACAGGGAGGTACCTTTTATAACGATGCCGTACTGCGAAGCTTTGAAAAAATCGCCGGCTGTGAAGCGATTCGTCCTGACATTGCCGGTATTATGGGAGCCTTCGGTGCCGCTTTGATTGCGAGAGAACGCTTTGCAGTCGCACCCTCTTACAAGACGACCATGCTTTCTCTCGAAAAAATCGAAGCGCTCCGCTTTGAAACAAGCATGGCAAAGTGCAAAGGCTGTACAAACAATTGTCGCCTTACCATTAATAAATTTACCGGAGGCAGACAATATATTTCAGGCAACCGCTGTGAACGTGGCATCGGCAAAAAGCCGAATGCAAACAATGTACCGAATCTGTTTGCATATAAATTAAAACGCTTTTTCCATTACGAACCACTCACTGCCGATAATGCACCGCGTGGAAAGGTTGGGATTCCCCGCGTCCTGAATATGTACGAAAATTATCCGTTCTGGTTTACCTTTTTTACGGATTTGGGTTATGAGGTAATCCTATCTCCTGTCTCCAACCGTAAAATTTATGAGCTCGGTATTGAATCGATTCCAAGCGAATCCGAATGTTATCCTGCCAAGCTGGCACACGGTCATGTTGCATGGCTGTTGCACCAGAAAGTGCCGTTTATCTTCTATCCGGCACTGTTTTATGAGCGTAATGAATTTGAAGACTCCAACAATCACTACAATTGTCCGATTGTTACTTCTTATTCAGAAAATATCAAAAACAATATGGACGAAATACGAAACGGTGATGTTCTATTCCGCAATCCGTTTCTCTCCTTCCGTAGTGTCGACACTATAACTTCCGCTCTCATAAAGGAATTTATTGAAATTCCTGCCGAGGAAATCAAAAAAGCGGTTTCCCATGCATGGGAGGAACTGGAAAATGCCCGTCAGGATATGCGTCGGGCAGGTGAAGAAACACTGAAATATCTGGAAGAAACCGGAAGACATGGTATCGTACTTGCCGGACGTCCTTATCACATTGACCCGGAAATCAATCACGGTATTCC
>JAZNIP010000206.1:0-10178 GCA_045577575.1 Lachnospiraceae bacterium
AAGCAGTGCTTTATCCAATATTTCCGGTCTGTTTGTTGCGCCCAGAATCAAAATACCTTTGGAAGAGTCAAAGCCATCCATCTCAGAAAGAAGCTGATTCAGCGTTTGCTCCCTCTCTTCATTCCCACCACCGTATTTGGAATCACGGCTTCGTCCGATTGCATCAATTTCATCTATGAAAATAATACACGGTGCATTTTTGCTCGCTTCCTTAAACAAATCACGCACACGGGAAGCACCTACACCGACATATAGCTCAATAAAGTCTGATCCTGTCAGGGAGAAAAACGGCACATGCGCCTCACCTGCCACCGCCTTTGCCAGAAGCGTCTTACCGGTTCCGGGAGGTCCCACAAGCAATGCGCCCTTCGGCAGCTTCGCACCGATTTTTACATAGCGTCCGGGATTGTGCAGAAAGTCAACAACCTCTTGCAAGGATTCCTTAGCCTCATCCTCACCTGCCACATCCTTAAAGGTAACGCCGGTTTCCTTCTGCACATATACCTTAGCATTGCTCTTGCCGACTCCCATCGGACCACCGCCGCCCATCTTGCGGAACAAAAAGCTGAGAAGTATCCAGCACAGTGCAATCGGCAATACATAAGTCAGTAAAATAGATAGCAAAAAGCCGGATTCATCCGGAATGTCTCCCACGATTTCTACATCATATTCCAACAGTCTCTGGGTCAGAGTATCATCCTCCTCTACCTTACCTGTATAATAGGTAATTGCAGGAGCCTGATACAGCAGACTTTTCCTTGTTTCCTTTTGTTTTGGCTGGATATTAATCTGGTCAGGTGTGATTTCCACACTCTCGATTTCTCCCGCCTCTACCATCTCAATAAATTTATTATACGGAATCTCCTTGTTGGTAACACTGTTCATAGCCTTCATAAAATAGCTCATGCAAAGCAATGTAATCAGTGCCGCCACAACAAACAGAAGCAGATTTTGTTTTTGCGGACCCTTGTCACCCTGTCCGCCGCGATTCCCGTTATTTCCGTTTCCGCGATTTCCACCACTGTTATTTCCGTTTCCGTATTGATTGTAATTTCCGTTATCCATATATCCCTCCTGTCCTTCGCTTACGGAAAGACTACCATTTTTTATTATAGATAGCCCTCATTCATAAATCAAGTTCCATAAAATGAAAAAAGAATTAAAAATAAGCAAAACAATCATAAAAATCTGCATATCATAATAGCAAATGACAAAAAACGACCTGGAGGAGAATCTATGTCTCTCATTCCTCCCTTTATTTTTGCCTGCTCTGTTAATATTGATGCATTTCTTGTCGGAATGTCTTACGGCTTACGCAGACTACGGATTACACCACTACAAAATTTCTTTATCAGTTTTATCTCTTTTGCCGGGACAATACTTTCGATTCTTTCCGGCTCTGCCATTTTATTTTTTCTGCCGTCGTTTGCAACACAATGGCTCGGTAGCGGTATCCTGCTGTGCTTGGGCTGCTTTTATTTATGCAAAAGTCTGTTTTCCTATCTGGGAATTCTGCCCATACCAAAGGAAGCCCCCCTACGCCTTCCGCTTTCCCTAAAAGCAACGGTTTTACTGGGGCTTTCTCTCTCCTGCAACAACATCGGTATCGGCATCGGAGCCAGTCTCGGCGGCATTTCCTTTCTTTCGACTGCGGTAATCACCTTTTTTACCTCTGTCTTTTTTCTGGCCGTCGGCAACCTACTTGGTCGCTCCTCGTTTTTCCGCATTTCCGGTGTCGGAGCAGATTTCTTATCCGGCATCACTTTAGTTCTGCTCGGACTGTATAATCTGATTTTTAGCGGCATAAAATAATAATATTATCATTTCATATCCCATCAAAGGAGGACTGCACTATGGATGCATCCGTTATGTTTAAATTAAGCTATGGCTTATATGTACTTACTGCTAAGGACGAAAAAGACAATGGCTGTATTATCAATACCGCCATGCAGATTACCGCATCTCCCAACCGTATCATTGTTATGCAAAACAAAGCAAACTATACTCACGATATGATTGTAAAAACCGGACATTTTAATCTCTCTATGCTTTCGCAGGACTGTACCTTTGATGTTTTTAAGCATTTTGGATTTCAAAGCGGACGGAGCATCGACAAATTCGCCGAATTTGATAAATGCGCACGTTCGTCAAACAGTCTCCTCTATCTTACCGAAGGAACAAATTCTTATTTATCTGCCAAAGTAATTGATATTCGGGACTGCGGAACTCACAGTATGTTTCTTGCCAACGTAACCGATGGTGAAATTTTAAGCGATATACCGTCTGTCACCTATGATTACTATCAAAATCATATCAAGCCCACTCCTGCCGAAACAAAAAAGAGCGGCTACCGATGCAAAATTTGCGGATATATCTATGAAGGAGAACCGCTCCCCGACGATTATATCTGTCCACTTTGCAAGCACGGTGCCGCTGATTTTGAAAAAATTTAATGATATTTTGAAAAGTTCATATGATTAAGATGCTTTCAATTAGAAATCCATCATACCAAGTCCTTTTAAAACAGAACTGATAAAAATCATAATAATAAAAATTGGTGCAATATACTTGATTACAACATTGTACATCTTTTTGGACTTAAACTCACCACTGGATTCCACTTCCTCCGCAATTGTTTCCGGCTTGATAATAAATCCGGCAAATACACAGGTCAAAAATGCTACAATCGGCATGATAACGCTGTTGCTCAGGAAGTCGAAGAAATCCAGAATAGAAAGACCCCATACCGTAATATGACTCCAGATACTGAAGCCTAATGAGGACGGAATGGCAACTATCATGGAAATAACCGCAACAATAATACTTGCCTTTGTTCTTCCAAAAGATGTCTTTTCTTCAATAAAGGACACTATCGTTTCCATCAGAGAAATCGCAGAGGTCAATGCCGCAAACAGTACCAGCACAAAAAATGCAACGCCTACAGCTCCTCCCATATACATACTTTCAAATACCTTTGGAAGTGTAATAAACATCAAACTTGGTCCTGAATTCAATACTGACGGATCTCCACCGGAGAACGCAAACACTGCCGGAATAATAATCAAGCCTGCAATAAATGCAATTGCCGTATCAAATATCTCAATCTGGTGTACGGAAGACTCCAGATTTTCTTTTTTGCCCATATAAGAGCCATATGTAATCATAATGCCCATTGCAAGAGACATGGAGTAAAACAACTGTCCAAGTGCCGCAAACACAAGATTAACGGAAAACTTACTGATATCAGGTGTCAGATAATATGCCACACCTGCCATTGCGCCCTCTCTTGTCAGTCCATATCCTGCAATAATAACAGAAAGCACTACCAGAATCGGCATGAGAATCTTACTTGCCTTTTCAATACCCTTTTGTACGCCCATGATAACAACTGCCATTGTCATTACCATAAAAATGAGCAACCAGATAACCGGCTCACCTGCCAGTGACAAAAATCCGGTAAAATAGTCATCACCTGCTGCCGCCTGTCCGTTTCCTCCCAGATAAACCATCAGGTACTTAATAACCCATCCGCCGATAACACAATAATATGGGAAAATAATACACGGAACGGTACATGCCAGATAGCCTACAAATGAATATTTTTTATTCAATACAGAAAAAGCTCCAAGTGCACTCTTTCCTGTCTTTCTGCCGATTGCAATCTCTGTCATCATCAACGCAAAACCAAAGGTAACTGCCAGAATCAGATAAACCAGCAAAAACATACCTCCGCCGTACCTTGCTGCCAGATACGGAAATCTCCAAAGATTGCCCAGACCGACTGCAGAACCTGCTGCCGCCATGACAAATCCTATCTTACTTGTAAAACCATTTTTTTCTTTCATTCTCTCTCCTCACCTTACTTTTCCTAATTCTTTCACCCTTTGACTTAACAAAGTCCTAAACATTGTATCATTAAAAATACAATCTGTCACTTTATTTCATCAGAATTTTGTTTTTCCCTTGTACATAACTGCTCCGACAGCATTCTCATTCCCGCCCTGCCGGCTCCACAGGCGGCTTCTTCCGTCTGCTGCGAAAGCTGTAGAGGCATTGCAAATCGTTTCTCCATTATTTTCTGTAATCTGTGATTTCGTCTGAGCCCGTTGCCGGATGCCAATAGTTTCTTCGGCAGTCGTTCCAAGCCCGCCTCTGCCAACCGGTACATCTCATACAGCTCCTGCGCCATCCCTTCCAGAACCCCCCGAATCAGAGCTGCCGGAGTAAAATTTTCTATACCGATACCTGAAATACTGCCTCTCTTGTCCGGTTCCTCTCTTGTTCCTGAAAAGGTAGTCACAACCGCTAATTCATCCGTTACCGTCTGCGCATCCTCCATATTCAAAATGTGTTCCATCACACCATATTGCTCTCCCTTATCGCATCCAAGTGCCTCTGCATAGCTTCTGAAAAATCGTTCTAAAAGAGCGTATGCCCGTCCTCCGCAAAGGGATGAACCTACAAGTAAATAATCCTTTTCCAAAAACGGTCTCGTTTCCATCCCCTTTATCTGATTGTATGTGGGAACATACAAAGAAATTTGTCCTCCCGTTCCCATATTAATCAATAATGTATCCTCGATATCCTCTACCGTACCCAAAAAGCTTGCCTGATTATCACCGATTGCCGTACTGACCAAAATCCCTTTGTAATCACCCAGACACTCTACCTTGTCTGCCACCTCCGGCAGCATATCCGCATCCCCACCGAGCCGTCTCAGCAGTTCTGTCTGAAAAACACCTTTTTCCACATCAAACAGACCAAGCGAAGCAGCATTGCTCACATGTATAAGCGGCTCTTTTCTGCCGGTCATCACCATGCCCAGATAGTCCATAATCGTACAGATCTTTGTTGCCGTCTCCGGCACCCGCCCCACTTTTGTATGGTACAAATAGGTAGCAAGTCCATATCCGGTATACAGCTTCTCCCCAAAGCATTCTTCCGCATACTCACAAATCGTCTGCTCTCCCACACAGCTTTGGTTTCCGCTACCATCCTGCCACGTATAAAGAGGACTGACATGCCTCCCGTCTTTATCCAGATATACGATTCCGTGCATCTGTCCGGTCAGACCGATAACATCTGTCTGTGGATAGCTTTCCAATATTTCATCTAACAGCTTTACTGACTTTTCTAAAATAAGCTGCGGATTTTGCACCCTTTCCCATGCATTTTCTGTTTCAAAAAAGCTGTCATTGGTAATTGTATAGGCTCTTTCTGCTTTTTTCGTTTCTGTACTCATTACAACTGCACTGATGGTTGTCGTTCCAATATCAATTCCTATCGTCCACATACATTATCCCCCGATTTCGATTATTGCTTTATTGTAGCAGGTTTCATTTACAGTATACAATAACAAAGAGTCCGCAAGCGGACTCTTTGTTATTTCTATCTGTTATTTCTATCTGTTTTTCCTATCGAATTCCCAATTGTCCCAGCTTTTCTCCGATTAAACTGTAGCTCCATCCATTTCCAAGCTTACTGGATACCGCATAATGTGAATAGGGAATCCATCTTTTTTCCGTATGCAGCAATTCTTTATAGAGAAAATCTCCGATTATCATATCATACTGCTCCCGATTCAATATCGCCTCGATTTTTGACTCCGCTTCTAAAAAGCAGTCACTCTCTTTTGCAAATTCATGGCTCCAACCGCAAATTCCTGCTATGTCCGCCCGGATACCGTATTCATATTGTAATGCTTCCCGCAGAGAATTGCTCTGTAGCTGCTCACCGATAATGAGCACACGATTTTCTCCCGCACTCCCCGGCTTACCGCCGTCTGCTGTTTCAGTCGCTCCCCGCTCTGCCTGTTTCATACATGCCTCCAAACGGTCAATCCATATTTTGGCATAGTTTTCTCCATAGGGAAGTCCTGTCATATACGGAATGCCGTACTGCTTTTTCATATATTCTGCCAGCCACAGGCCTCCGTTTGATACGACAATATTACATGCTGCATGAACGGACTCTTCTATCTCTTTTCTCCCGTTGCAGCTCCAAAATGTGACATTGATGTCATATCCATTTTCAGTAAGCAGCTTTTCCATATCCGAAATGGTAGTACTCTTTCCAAAATCAATGGGTGTTGCCCCCAGAATATTGACGCTGTTTTTTCTCTTTTGCGGAATCTCTTCGCTTTCCTCCAGAATCCTGCGGATTACCTTTTTATCTACCTGTTCGATTCCCTGGGGATAATACTTTAATCCGGTAGTGGAAAAACCAAAGCTGGGAATTCCGGTACGGCTCTCAATATCTGCAGCAATGCCGTCCATATCCGAACCGATAACCATAGGGACGGGACTTCCCACCAGCGCAATCATTTCCGGTTTTACCTCTTCCATCGCACTGAGTACCTTTTGTACCAGCTTTTCATCATCACCCAGAATCGCATCGATTTCCCGGAGCCCGGAGCAGTAAATGGGACTGTTTGAATGAAACCATCTCGGTTCATCATAGCCCGTATAATTTCCGGTGCAACCCGAGCCGTCATGAATCACCGTCAGGCAATTCAGTGGAAACAGCGCCGAACACACTCCTGAATAATCCGGAGAAAACGGCGGTAATGTCATACACAATTTTCCCATACTCTTCTCCTTTATACCACAAGACCAATCCGCTGAATGGTCTGCTCCAAATCCGTTTTTTCTTCCAGACAATCGCAAAGCATTTTCATCAGGCGGCACACTCCGTGATAGCCGTACATTTCCTCATCCTGAAACATTACTACAACATGCTCACTTCCCGTCACATAAGCAGCCTCCATTCCGATTGCAATGCCCTCGCCCTTTGTCTTCCATTTATTTACCATGTCGGCACCGTTTACCTTTATAATCTGAATATCCGTATTTTCAGTAAACCACCGATAATCTTCATCCTCTGTATCAATATCCTTCATATAAATTCCATCTATACAAAAGCCCTGCTTCAGCAAAAATCTTGCCGCCTTCAGTGGCCTGAAAAAGGCAGAATAATCAAGGGAAATCCTTCTCTCTCCAACCTTTTCCTTTGCAATGTCAATTGCCTCCTGCGCCTTTTTCCGGCTCTGTGCAAGGATCTCCTTTGCCCGCTCCGGCAGATCATTCTCTCCTACAATCTGCAACTCCTGCAGTTTTCTTACAATCGCATCATAGGTTTCTTCGATTTCATCAAGGTCATAAGAAATCAGCGCATCCATATATTCCATATTCTCTTTTCGCTTTAAAAGCTGTGCCGCCCGGTCAGCCTGAGAAGACACTACCAGATTCAGGCAATTATTTCCCATATCACGGAATTCTTCGTAGGAGTCACAGGCATCCACCTGACAGACCTTTTCGATTCCAAGGCACTGCAAAAATGTATGGAGTTCACTGTCCGGGTGTACTGCCCTTAGATTTCCCAATGTATTGACGCGTTTTTTCAGCCCATCCTCACTACGCTCTAACAGGCTGTACATATTTTTCCAGATACCCTTTTGCGGAGGCTCCTCTGATTCTCCGGAAATCGGATTCATATGGCACATGCGAAACCGGACATCCGGATAAAGTACGGAAAGCTCATCAATTACCGCATCACAGTCTGTTCCGATTAAATCATCCAGACAGCTGACAAATACAAAGAGTACCTTCGGGCGGAAGCCTAAACGGTCAAACATTTCTCCTGCTGCCTCTATAATGGCATTATCGTAGCCGGAAATAATATCACTTTCCTCTAAATACAAATAACAAAGTCTGTTTTTCAGTCCCTGCTTTACCGCACCCAGAGCACCATGTCTTCCACAGGCTGATGGGCAAACAAAAAGCTGATAGCTGTCCGGCACAAGCATACCGGTTCTTACCATTCCCCAACCGCCGTGAGATGGGCAGGTATATTCCAGATTTTTCCTATTTTCCATTAGCTGCAAACCTCCAAAACACGTTTTGCCAGCTCACGGTACTCTGCCGCCATATTTCCTTCCGGCAATGCTTCAATAACCGTCTTTTTTTGTGCTTCCGCAAGCTGCACCTCTCCGCTTCTCGGCAATACCTTAATAATTTTTGTTTCCATTTCCTCGGCTGCTTTTTCAACAATTTCCACTTCATTTTCGATATTCCTGGAATTCAAAATCATTCCTTCAAATTTCGCATAACCTCTGCTACCAAAGTTTTTGATGGCACTGGCAATGTTGCTTGCCGCATACAGCGACATCATTTCACCGGAGGTTACTACAAATACATGGTCTGCGTAGCCGCCTCGTATGGGCATGGCAAAGCCGCCGCATACAACATCCCCCAATACGTCATATAGCACAACATCGGGCTGATATTCCTCATAGGCATGCAGACGCTCCAGCTCTTCAAACGCCGCAATAATCCCCCTTCCTGCGCAGCCGATACCGGGAGTCGGTCCTCCTGCCTCTACACAAAGGGTATTCCCATAGCCCGGAAACACTATATCCGGCAGCTGTATGTCTTTTCCCTTTTCTTTTATCATATTTAATACCGTAGGTATTTTATCTTTCGAAACCAAATTTTTCGTGGAATCCGCCTTAGGGTCACATCCCACCTGCATTACCTTTAATCCCGCATCGGACAGTGCGGCTGATAAATTGGATGTGGTTGTGGATTTTCCGATTCCACCCTTTCCATATACTGCTATCTTAATCATGTCGCTCCTTCTATCAATTCTGTTCTTGTTTATACTGCTTCGTTAATAATAGGATACCGGTAAAATGCCTTTATACGTTTCCTTTTCAATTTCAACATCATAGATTCCTGCATTCACCTTAAAATATTTATAAATATTCTCTTCTGTAATCGCTTTGGAGGATTCGTCAAACACAAAGGAATCCTTGCCAAGTATTAATGTTTTGTCAGTATAGCGCAGTGCATGCTCCGGGTAATGCGTATTGATAATCACCGTTACCTGTCGCTCCTTAGCAATCCGCTTCATAATCTCCAATACCTTCAACTGGTTTTTCATATCCAGATTGGATTCCGGTTCATCCATAATGAGAATATCCGGATTCTTAATCAGGGCTCTGGCTATCAGTACCATCTGTAGCTGCCCTCCGCTGAGACTGTTGCAGGAACGCTCCGCGAACTCTTCCAGCCCCATATCCTTTAAAAGCTCATACGCTCTTTCATATTCCTTTTTGCCCGGCGTATAGCCGAAGCGGATGTGCTGGCTCAGTCCCATTACCACCATATTGAGCACACTGTAACCAAACACAAGATTTTTTGCCTGAGGTACATAGCTGATATTTTTCCAAAAACGGCTTCCGCTCAGCTTCCGGGTATTGCTTCCGTTAATAAATACCTCTCCCTGCTTTAAGGTAAGAAAGCGCATGATGCACCGCATCATCGTCGTCTTTCCCACTCCGTTGGCTCCCAAAACTGCCATAATTTCACCTTTTTTTATTTCAAAGGAAATATCCTTAAAAATATCCTTTTTACCGTCATAAGAAAATGACAGTCGCTCTGCTCTAATCATTCCAGCCACCTCCGGTTTTTCTTAAAAGAATCGCAAAAACAGGTGCTCCGATTAATGCGGTGAGTATTGACAATGGAATTTCCGATGCCGTCATGCTTCTTGCCAGCGTATCAATGACCATCAGGAAAATACCTCCCATCAACACGCTTGCCGGAAGCAGATGCTTATGGTCATTTCCTACAATCATTCTGGCAAAATGGGGAACTGCCAGCCCGATAAAGGAAATCACACCGCAAAAGGAAACGGAAATTGCTACAATCACTGTCGTTGCCACAATCACAATCCACCTTGTATGCTTAATGTTTACACCGAGAGAAATCGCCTCATCCTCCCGCAGGGAAATGACATTTAATTTCCAACGGATGAGCCAGAGTATAAAAATTGCCAGACCGATAACCGGTACTACCTTACATATATCTCCCGAAGATGCCCCTGCCAGACTTCCCATGAGCCAATAGGTAATCGCCGGAAGCTTTTCCTCCGGGTCAGCAATGTATTTGATAAAGGAGGTCAGTGCCTCAAACACCGAGCCCACGATTACACCGGATAATACAAGCGCTATCGTACTGGATTTCCCATCCTTGCGGCTCATAGCATAGGTCATTCCCATGCCGGCAAAGCCAAATACCATTGCCAGTCCCTGAATTACTACATAATTATTGCTAAGCAGGATTCCCAGCGCTGCTCCAAAGCCTGAGCTGTAAGAAACACCCAGAATATGCGAGCTG
>JAZNIP010000207.1:0-3674 GCA_045577575.1 Lachnospiraceae bacterium
CTTCCGGTAAGCAATCCCGGCAGCCAGGAAGAAAATGGAGATATTAAACCAGTCTGCAGAAACCCCCAGAATTCCCGTATAGGTATAGTACAGCACCGGAATCAGCACCAGCCCCAGCAGGATTCCTTTCAGCTTTACACACCAGAATCCTGTTTTTTCCTTTTCCCATGCCCGATATTCCACCAGAGCAAAGAGCACCATGGGATAAAACAGCAGTTTCATATGCTCCCAGATGGATTCATTCACCGCCGACACCAGGGCCGCCGGCAAACTGCCTCCGGTGAGGTCAAACAGGAAATGCAGAAACGTTCCCAGCACGGACGCGAACAGGAACCCCATCATCTGCCGGTAAGAAATGGATTTTTTTTTGACATGGAATACCTGTGAATTCCCCGTTCTTGATAAATTATATGTGCCAACGTTTATTGACAGAACTGATGGGCAGTGCTATAGTGAAAGCACTGAATTCGTAGTATGTTACTAGGAAATAAAAAGGAGTGATTGGTTTTATGAAGCCATTGATATATCTTGACAATGCGGCAACGACAAAGACCGCTGCAGAAGTCGTGGAAGCAATGCTTCCTTATTTTACAGAGCATTATGGAAATCCGAGTAGCATTTATTCACTTGGAGCCAAAAGTAAGGAGGCTGTGACAACAGCGAGAGAAATAATTGCAAAGTCGCTCGGAGCACAGACAAATGAGATATACTTTACGGGCGGCGGTTCTGAGGCTGATAACTGGGCCTTAAAGGCAACTGCTGAGGCATATGCAGACAAGGGAAAGCATATTATTACATCTCAGATTGAGCATCATGCAATTTCTCATACCTGCGAGTATTTGGCAAAAAAGGGATTTGAAATTACTTATGTCGGAGTGGATGAAAACGGTATTTTAAAGCTGGACGAGTTGGAGGCGGCAATTCGACCGGATACCATTTTGATTAGTGTGATGTTTGCCAATAATGAAATCGGAACAATTCAGCCGATCAAAGAAATTAGCGAGATCGCAAAGAAACATAAGGTTCTGTTTCATACCGATGCCGTTCAGGCATACGGACAGCTACCGATTGATGTGGATGAGTATGGTATTGACATGCTCAGTGCCAGCGGTCATAAATTAAACGGACCAAAGGGAATCGGATTTTTATACATTCGTAAAGGAATTAAAATCCGTTCCTTTGTACACGGAGGCCAGCAGGAACGTGCCAGAAGAGCGGGTACGGAAAATGTAGCGGGTATTGTCGGTCTCGGTGCGGCGGCAGAGCGCGCATTTCGTATTATGGAAGAGAAGACTGCAAAGGAAACTGAGCTTCGTGATTATCTGATAGAGCGGATAGAAAAAGAAGTGCCGCATTGTCGATTGAATGGTGACCGTACGAAACGTCTTCCAAACAATGTGAATTTCAGCTTCCGCTTTATCGAGGGAGAGTCTCTTTTGATTATGCTTGATATGGAGGGGATATGTGCCTCCAGTGGCTCGGCATGTACATCCGGTTCGTTAGATCCGTCTCATGTATTGCTTGCCATCGGACTGCCTCATGAAATTGCACATGGTTCACTGAGACTTACACTTAGTGAAGAAACGACAAAGGAAGAGTTGGATACGGTTGTAGAGGCAGTGAAGAAAATCGTAGAAAAGCTTCGCAGTATGTCACCACTTTATGAGGATTTTGTAAAAAAGCAGAAGTAGACACAGGACTTCATATAATGACGATTTTCAGATGAGCAACGGAGGAATAGAGTATGTATAGCGAAAAAGTAATGGATCATTTTCAAAATCCCAGAAATGTGGGAGAGATAGAGGATGCCAGCGGGGTAGGAACTGTCGGCAATGCAAAGTGTGGCGACATTATGCGTATTTATCTGGATATTGATGAAAATCAGATAATTCAGGACGTGAAATTCAAGACCTTTGGCTGTGGTGCAGCAGTAGCAACCTCCAGTATGGCAACGGAGCTTGTGAAGGGAAAAAGCATTCAGGAAGCTATGAAAATTACCAATAAGGCTGTGGCAGAAGCATTGGACGGTTTACCACCGGTAAAGATGCATTGCTCTTTGCTTGCGGAAGAGGCAATTCATGCAGCGCTTTGGGATTATGCAGAAAAAAACGGTATTCAGATTGAAGGCTTACAGAAGCCGAAATCCGATATTCATGAGGATGAGGAAGACGAATCTGAGGAATATTAATTCGGAGAATTATATATGAAGAAAAAAGTAGTGGTAGGCATGTCCGGCGGTGTAGACTCTTCTGTTGCGGCATGCCTTTTAAAAGAGCAGGGATATGAAGTTATCGGTGTAACGATGCAAATCTGGCAGGATGAAGATGTGCAGAAGCAGGAGGAAAACGGAGGCTGCTGCGGTCTGTCTGCGGAGGATGATGCAAGACGTGTGGCACAGGTGCTGGATATCCCTTATTATGTTATGAACTTTAAAAATGAGTTCAAAAGAACGGTTATGGATTACTTTGTGGAGGAATATCTGCGCGGCAGAACACCGAATCCATGTATTGCATGTAACCGCTATGTAAAATGGGAAGCACTTTTGCATCGTAGTCTTGAAATTGGTGCAGATTATATTGCTACCGGGCATTATGCGAGAATAGAGCAGCTTTCGAACGGACGTTATGCAGTCTGTATGTCAAAGACTGCAGCAAAGGACCAGACCTATGCGCTGTATAATCTGACACAGCAGCAGCTTGCCCATACACTAATGCCGGTAGGCGAATATACAAAAGAGGAAATTCGTCAAATAGCTGAGGCACACAGGCTTCCGATAGCCAATAAGCCGGATAGTCAGGAAATTTGTTTTATTCCGGACAATGACTACGCCGGATTCATTGACAGAGAAGCTGGGAAAAGAGTTCCGCCCCGCGGTAATTTTGTGACGGCAGACGGAAGAATACTCGGTGAACATAAAGGTATCACTCATTATACGGTAGGGCAGCGCAAGGGGCTGAATCTGGCGATGGGACATCCTGTTTTTGTGACAGAAATTCGTCCGGAAACGAATGAAGTGGTAATCGGTGAAGCGGAGGATGTTTTTACAAAAGAGCTGTATTTTGAGCAGCCAAACTGCATGGCAGTAGAGGCATTTCGTGACGGCGATCGCTTCCTCGGTAAAGTGCGTTATGGCCATAAAGGAACGATGTGCAGCATATCGCATGGTGAAAAGGGCTTGCTGAAATGTACATTTGATGAACCGGTGCGAGCAGTGACTCCGGGTCAGGCAGTAGTATTGTATCAGGACGGCTATGTAGCCGGTGGCGGAACGATATTAAATTAACTGAACACACTACAAACGTCGGTAGATGAAAAAATCCGCCGGCGTGTTCTTTTCGCACATCAAGTGGGAAATCGGATTAGAAAAGAGTAAAATACGGAAAGCTCTCTTTTATACGATTGAAAAAGAGAGGAAAAATATTATAAAGGTGGTATCATTTTATGGAATGGATTGAGCGATTAAACTGCGCTGTTGAATATATGGAGAAGCATTTGCTGGAAAAGATAGATTACGAAAAGGCAGCTGAGATTGCCAATTGTCCGGCTTACCATTTTCAAAGAATGTTTTTTTATATGACAAGCATTTCTGTTTCTGACCCAGCTAGGAACCTTGATGAATGCCAACACTTCCTTCTTCAAGTTCTTGTCGCGAGTCAAACGGTTCAAGGCTTCCA
>JAZNIP010000208.1:0-2622 GCA_045577575.1 Lachnospiraceae bacterium
TGCACGACAGGAAGTACAGCTACAAGAAGCTCTCAAAAGGATTGCTGAATTGGAAAATCAGCAGAAATAATTTACCAACAAAAGGATGGAAGTATCACACATGCCTCCATCCTTTTTTAATTCTATTATTGTTTATTCAGCTTCCAGATATCGCGGTTATACTCTGCAATTGTTCTGTCAGAAGAGAAAAATCCTGCTTTCGCAATATTTACAAGCATCATCTGTTTCCACTTTGCACGGTCTTCATAATCTGCAAATGCCTGATCTTTCACTTTAATGTAATCCTCCAAGTCAAGCAGTGTCATAAACCAGTCCTTATTAATCAATTCTTTATAAAGACGCTCCAGATTCTCCTTATGTCCTACTGCCATTGCCTGTTTTCCTACGATAAAGTCAACAGCCTCTTTGATAATAGGGCTCTTTTTATAATAATCCGCAGACACATAATCTGCTTTTTCGTAATGAGCAATCACCGTATCGGAATCCTCACCAAAAATATAAATATTTTCATCGCCCACCAATTCATGAATTTCTACATTCGCGCCGTCATCGGTTCCGAGTGTTACCGCACCGTTTAACATAAATTTCATGTTTCCTGTACCGGATGCTTCTTTGGAGGCAAGCGAAATCTGCTCAGAAATATCACATGCCGGAATCAGTTTTTCAGCATAGCTGACATTGTAATTTTCTACCATAAGCACCTTCATATATGGGCTGACATCCGGGTCTTTATTCACAATTTCCTGCAAAACAAGAATCAGATGAATAATATCCTGCGCAATTACATAGGCCGGTGCTGCTTTCGCACCAAAAATAAATGTAAGCGGTGTAGTTGGTTTTTTACCCTTTTTGATCTCCAGATACTTATGAATGATGTAAAGCGCATTCATCTGCTGACGTTTATACTCATGCAGACGCTTAATCTGAATATCAAAGATAGAATTCGGATTGAGTTCTACTCCTTCCTTCTCTGCCACATAAGCAACAAGTGCTTCTTTCTTCTGTTTTTTAATTGCCTCCAGATTATTTAACGCTTCCACATCCTCTTTAAATGCCAACAGTTTTTCTAAATTAGTAGCATCCTTTTTATAGCTTTCTCCAATCAGACTGTCAATATATGCCGTCAACTCACGGTTGCAGGACAAAAGCCAACGGCGGAATGTAATGCCATTTGTCTTATTGTTGAATTTTTCCGGATAAATATCATAAAAATGCTTCAGCTCCGTATTTTTCAAAATATCCGTATGAATAGCCGCTACACCGTTTACGCTAAAGCCATAGTGAATATCGATATGTGCCATATGCACACGCTCATCTTTATCGATAATCTGTACCTTTTCGTCCTTGTACTTTGCACGCACACGCTTATCCAACTCCTCAATAATCGGTACAAGCTGCGGCACTACTTTTTCCAGATAAGCAAGTGGCCATTTTTCCAGAGCTTCTGCCAAAATAGTATGATTCGTATAGGCACAGGTTTTGCTTACAACCTCAATTGCCTCATCCATTGTAAATGCCTTATCTGCGACAAGGATACGGATTAATTCCGGAATAATCATCGTTGGATGTGTATCATTAATCTGAATCACTGCATGGTCGTACATTCTGCGAAGATCATATTGTTTTTCCTTCATCTCACGCAAAATAAGCTGTGCCGCATTGCTTACCATAAAATACTGCTGGTAAATACGCAGCAGATTGCCTGCTTCATCCGAATCATCCGGATATAAAAACAGGGTCAGGTTCTTTTCGATTTCTTCCTTATCAAAGCTGATGCCCTTTTTAACAAGACTCTCATCCACAGACTCCACATCAAACAGGCGTAGTTTATTTACACCGTTCTCATATCCTACTACATCAATATCATATAATCTGGAGGTTACTTTTTTATCTCCAAAGCATACATCAAAAGTTGTCTCCGTCTTTGTCAGCCATGAATTCTTTTCAATCCAGTCATTTTTTTCTGCCATCTGCAATTTATCTTCAAACACCTGCTTAAACAGACCGAAATGATAATTCAAGCCAATGCCCTCGCCCGGCAGTCCCAGTGTAGCAATGGAATCTAAAAAGCATGCTGCAAGACGCCCAAGTCCCCCATTTCCGAGAGACGGCTCCGGCTCAACTTCTTCAATTACAGAAAGCTCTTTTCCATTCTGTTTTAATACATCTTCTAATTTATCATAAATACCAAGATTAATCAGATTGTTTGACAGTAATTTACCAATCAAAAACTCTGCGGAAACATAATAAATTTTTTTATCACCGGAAATTTCCGGTGCTACACCTAAAATTCCTTTGCTAAGTGTTAAAATCGCATAATACAATTCCTCATTACTTGCTTCCTTTATGGATTTCCCATATAAACTTTTTGTGATTTCAGCAAGGTTGCTTTCTAAATTCATCTGAAATACTTCCTGCTGCATTTGACGCTCCATCGGCATAATTGTTTCCTCCTTTTCCTATTCTACTAGGATATACATTATTTGCTGTTTTTATCATACTACTTTTGGAAAACGTTTTCCAAAACCCTAAGTGGAGTATAACACAGGAAAACGTTTTCCGCAATAGGGAAATTTAAAAAAATCAAAATCAGCAAATAATATCCTTATAATACAAGCGAAC
>JAZNIP010000209.1:0-7426 GCA_045577575.1 Lachnospiraceae bacterium
GTACGATTTTCCCATTTGTCGCCATATCGATTATCAACCTTGTTTTTAACTAACACGGAGATATTTATTCTATGAAAAAATACATTACACCATTGTTGTTAATAGGTTTCCTCCTGCTTTGTTTGACCGCATGCGGCAGACAGACTGCCCAAGTACAGCCAAAAGAGCTGATTCGTGCAGCTGCACCATCCTATGATAAAAAATATATTACTGTCGGTTTTATTCAGACAGGAAAAGAATCGGACTGGCGTGATGCCAATACAAACGATTATCTGAATACCTTTACCAAAGAAAACGGCTACAATCTGATTTATATAGACGGAAATTCTGACCCTGATCGTCAGCAAAAAGCTGCCTATGATTTAATTACACAGCAGGTGGATTATATTATTATTGATCCGATTGTGGAAGACGGCTGGAATGATGTTTTGCTGCTCGCTCAGGAAAGGCAGATTCCGGTTATTATCGCAGACCGTAATGTAAGCGCTGACGCTTCTTTATATGAATGTTGGATTGGTTCGGATTTTGAAAACGAGGGGTTGGAAGCTGCCCAATGGCTACAACACTATCTGGAAGAGATCGGTCGGGAAAATGAAGATATTGACATTGTTATTTTAGAAGGAACGGAAGGTGCTTCTGCTACCATCGGAAGAACCAAAGGTCTGTTAGCAGAAATTGAACAACACGCCAACTGGCATATTCTGACCATCCAATGTGCAAATTTTACACAGGGCGACGGAAAGCTTGTCATGGATAACATATTACGCAAGTATAAAAATATTGATGTAGTAATTGCCGAAAATGACAATATGATGTTTGGTGCCATGAAAGCGATGGATCAGGCTGGTGTCTCCTACGGCACTTCCGGCGAGGTGATTACCATTTCTTTTGATGCACTGTATGAAGCCTTTCTTCTTATGCAAAATCGTCAATTGATGGTTTCTGTAGAATGCAATCCATTGATTGCCGGTATCGCAGAGCAGGTGATACAGGACTTAGAAGCAGGCAAGGAAGTGGCACCAATTTATTATGCCGAGGAATCTGTATTTACTTATGAAAATGCAGCCAAATATATCAGCAGCAGAAAATATTAAAGGACAGCTTATGAAAAAATCATTAAAACATCGAATTTTATATCTGATTTTGGGACTTGTTTTACTGGTAAATATTTTGAGTATTTCGATGAACTACCAAAATTTTGTAAACACTACCGAGCATGCAAGCTACTCTGCTGCCAGTACGGTTGCGGAAACCTGTGCACTTACCATTGACGGCGATTCTCTCAGCCGCTATATCCAATCCGGTCAGCGTGACAGTTCCTATTATGTAACATGGAACAAATTAATTGACTATCGTAATACAAGTGAAAAAATTATCAAGCTGTCGGTTGCATGGTTTCACGCAGACGGCGGGGTTTATATTTATGATACGGATTTATCGGAAAACGGAGCTTTTTTAGGCGACCGTTTTGCGCTTGATGCCAAACAGCTAAATTATCTGAACACTCTGACAGACGGAAACAAACCCGTATTTATTTCCTATTCAGACCGGATGGAATTTTATCGTCCTATTTTTTCTTCCTACAACCTTCCTATGGGATATGTTGTAGTAGGTATTTCCACCGCGGAAGAATCACAGGCACAAGCCCTTTATCTCATCCGTCTGGTACTGACTATGGCCGCCTTCACTTTACTTGTGACATTGCTTTTTATGCACATTGTTAACAAGTCCATTGTCCTGCCCATCAATCAGCTTGCCAAAGCGACCTCTTCCTATAATGATTCGGCAAACAAAACGGCACAGAATTCTCCTCTGGCTCAGTTGTCCATTCATACCGGTGATGAAATAGAAAATCTCTATTATTCCATTCGCAAGATGGAATCTGATATTTTAAATTCTTCTGATAATCTGGCTGTCGCAATGTGGAACAGTCAGCATGACAGTATGACACAGCTTTATAATAAATTTTATTTATCGCAGTATACCGAAGAATTTGAAACGAAGGCTTCTATGGGAGTTATCTATTTTGACGTGGACAACTTAAAGAAAATGAATGATTTATGCGGACATGAGGCAGGCGATACCATCATTAAAAAGACGGCTGATTTTATCCGAAAATATCAGGGACGCTCAGGAAAAGGAATTCGCATGGGCGGTGATGAATTTGTCATGCTGCTTCCTGATTTTTCTCAGGAACGTGTTATGGACATTCTCCTGAAAATGAAAGCAGACCCGGATATCATTCTTACACCACCGGACAGTCCGGTGCAATGTCGCATTGCAATCGGTTATGTATATAAAACCGGAAGCATTGATTTAAGTGAGCTGATAAAAGAGGCTGACCAAAATATGTATCTGGACAAACAAAGTCATCGATAATTTTTCTATATTTCTTAAACGGTACAAAAAAGGATTTTCACCGCATTAGGCGAAAATCCTTTTTATTATGATATATATTTTACGATTTCTTAGAAATCTACATCTTCTCCGTAGAAGCATGCCTTTAACAGTTTTTCCATCTCTTCCTGTGTCGGAATACGAGGATTGGAGCCTGTACAAGCATCACCAATAGCAAGCTCTGCAACCTGAGGAAGCTTATCAAAGAATTCTTTTTCATCAATAATGCCACCTTCATAATCCTTGATGCCATCCGGAATCTGAAGTTCTTTGTTCATGCGTTTTAACTCAGCTACAAAAGCAGCTACCAGTTCTTCGGTTGTATCGCCTTTCAGACCGATAAAGGAAGCAATCTGTGCATATCTTTCAGCAGCCTCTGCATTTTTAGCATTGTACTGAATCACTCTCGGCAGGTACATAGCATTTGCACAGCCGTGTACAATATGTCCTCCACTGTAAGCCGCACCCGTCTTGTGTGCCATAGAATGAACAATACCAAGCAATGCGTTGGAAAATGCCATACCTGCCAGACACTGTGCGTTGTGCATTCTGTCTCTTGCTTCCATATCACCCTCAAAGGATGCTTTCAAATCGTTGTGAATCATCTTGATTGCATGAAGTGCAAGAGGATCGGTATAGTCGCAATGTAACGTAGAAACATATGCCTCTACTGCATGTGTCATAGCATCCATACCGGTATGTGCTGTTAATTTTGCAGGCATTGTCTCTGCCAAATCCGGATCAACAATTGCTACGTCAGGTGTTATATTAAAGTCTGCTAACGGATATTTGATACCCTTCTGATAATCGGTAATAACGCTGAATGCAGTTACCTCAGTTGCTGTACCGGATGTGGAAGGAATCGCACAGAATCTTGCTTTTGTACGAAGTTTCGGGAAATTAAACGGTGTAATAAGCTGTTCAAAGGTTGTATCCGGATATTCATAAAATGCCCACATTGCTTTTGCAGCATCAATCGGTGAACCGCCGCCCATAGAAATAATCCAATCCGGTTCAAACTCTCGCATCATCTCTGCACCGCGCATAACTGTTTCCACGCTCGGATCAGGCTCAACATTTTCAAACAGTTTTACTTCCATGCCTGCTTCTTTCAGATAATCTACTGCTCTGTCAAGGAAACCAAAGCGTCTCATAGAACCCCCACCAACTACAAGAACCGCTCTCTTACCGGAAAGATTTTTCAGCTCTGCTAAAGAACCCTTTCCATGATATAAGTCTCTTGGTAATGTAAAACGTGCCATTGAAATACCTCCTATTTGTTATTTTTTTAACATTTATGTTAATATTTTATCAACTATAGTCGTATATGTCAATGGGAAGGAGAAAGATTTCTATGATTTTCCGATTCTATTTTCCAAATTGCCCCAGTTCATCCTCTCTGAGAACGGTATACCAGTCTATTTGATATACCCAGGTACGCTTCAGCTTTTTGTAATATCGCAAGCGATCCTTCTTTTTCTTTCCCCGCCAAAACTGATAGCCCAATGTATAGCTGCCAACCATGTCATCCCATGAAGAAAAATTTGTCTGAAGACGCTTACAGATTTCAAAAGCGATGCCTGCTGCCTCCTCATATTCCATAATGCCTCCCATATAGGCACTGCCTGCTATCGAAAGTGCCCGTATGAGATCCCACGCAAGCATACCCTGCCTGGGATATTTTTGTCTCATTTCTGCTAAAAGGTTTTGCTGAAATTTATCATATAATGAGGTAGCTTCCACCACTGTACCATAGATATATTCTTCATATTTTTTGTTATATCCGGTATTTAAACAGTGGTCTAACATCTCCATAACATTATCACGGGTAAACTCGCCCCATCCCCACTCAAACAGTTCTTTTACGGTCGCCCGGTTTGCCTCTGAGGTATGGGTTCCCCAAATATCAATGACACATTTGTATTTTCTGCCCGGTGTCGGGGAGCTTGCTGCCAAAATATACCGCTGCGTAGGTGTAAGCGTTTCCTTTGCATAGAAACTGTTATCACCAATGATAGCCCGCAGTCCGTCCCTGACTCCATAATTTACAATCTGTTTTATAATGCGCATTCCAATCGCCATCGCAACCGGAAATAATGCTATCAGCAATAAAATACCGATGGCACAAAGAAGATCCGGAAAGGACTGAATCGCACTGCTGTTTTTGGGTGGCTCATATGGCTTGATAGGAAGATTTGCTGTTAGAAATTGATATTGCATTTTGCTTTGATTCTCCTCGGTGAGTATATTCCATTCTACAACATTCGTTATAGAACATTTGTCGTTAATAATATACTGCTTAGGAGATGATTTGTCCAGAGGAGAGATTACTCCTCCAGTTTATACCCCATGCCCCACACGGTCTTAATCATATCACCCTTATCGCCCATTTTGCTGCGGAGCTTTTTGACATGGGTATCGATAGTTCGGGCGTCACCGAAGTAATCGTAGTTCCAGACATTGTTTAAAATTTTTTCGCGGGACAGGGCTACTCCCTTATTTTCCATGAAGTAAGCAAGCAGCTCAAACTCTTTATAGCTTAGCTCAACAGGACTGCCATCGATGGTCACCTGATGAGCATTTTTATCCAGTACAATGCCACATGCCGATAAAAGGGTGTTTTGCTCTGCATGTCCTGCGCGGCGCAGGATGGCTTCCACACGGGCAACCAGTATTTTCGGACTGAAGGGCTTGGAAATGTATTCGTCCACACCAAGTTCAAAGCCCATCAATTCATCCCGTTCATCAGACTTTGCCGTCAGCATAATAATGGGAATCTTTGAATAGGTACGGATTTCTCTGCATACCTGCCAACCGTCTGTCTTTGGCATCATCACATCTAACAGAACAAGGGAAATGTCCTTATGCGAAAAAAAGATATCCAGTGCCTCACTGCCATCGGCTGCTTCGACTACCGCATATCCGCTTTTCGTCAAAAAATCCTTAACCAGTTTTCGCATCCTGCTTTCATCATCTACTACAAGTATTTTCAGTTGCTCCATTTTACAACTAACTCCTTTATTCGTCCGCAGAAAGCTCCAGCTCCCGTTCCCGAACAGCCGCCTCCCGCTCAGTCAATTCCTGCTCCCATGTCGCATACTTATTCAGCAGCGCCCGCTCGTAATTCAGAATATTAGGCTGATCCGCTGTCAAAGTAATGACAAACATGGCAATTACCAAAACAATCAAAAAAATATTGAGGATAATAGACTTCCTAAGCCCGGAGCGAAGCTGTCTGTACTGACTTGGCTGCACACGTCGCTGAGCCGTACGCGGTTTGAACTCTTCATTAGGATTATAGCTGTATACCTGATAAAGCGGTATGCTCTTGGTTCGTTCCTCCAAGCCCTGCTCTATCAGAAAGTCATGAAGCCTTTGCAGGTATTGCAATCCCACCGGTGTCTGAAAAATCCGGTTCTCAATGGCTTTATTGTATATGGCAAGCACTGTTTCCGGCTGGTCATAGCGCATTCTTTTCTCCATAAACCCTATCTTTTCCTGCTCTGTCTTCGCCAGCTCTACATCCTTTTCCGAACCGAACTGAAAACCACCGACTTCCCAATCTGCCTTCCGCTCCATATGATATCCCTCATTTTCTGTCGTTTTATCTATTGTACATGGAAATAGCAGCCTACTGCAACCACTTCATACTTATTTCACATAGGATACTTTATCTAATATTCCGGTCAGATATGCAATGGTGATGCCGTAATTTGTCATTGGTGTCTCCTGCTGTTTTGCACGCTCAATTCTCGCCATGACATATTTCCGGTTAAACATACAGCCTCCACACTGAATAACCAAATCATATTCGGACAAATCCTCCGGAAAATCCGTTCCGCTGACAATGTCAATCTGTATATCCGCTCCGTATTTCTGACGCAGCATGCGCGGAATCTTCACTCTGCCGATATCCTCTTCCATCGGCGCATGCGTACAGCATTCTGCTATGAGTACTTTTGAGCGACTGTTTAACTCTGCTATTTTTTCGGCACTCCGTACATAGTAATCGATATCTCCCTTTTGTGCCGCAAACAGCACAGAAAAAGAAGTCAGCAGACTTTCTGACGGTTTGCTTTCATATACCTTAGAAAATATCTGCGAATCTGTAATTATAAGCTTCGGTGGACTTACCAATGCCGCAAGTGCCTCTGTAAGTTTATCGGCAGTCGTACAGGTTATGATACAGCCCTTATCAAGCAGCTCTCTTATCGTCTGCACCTGCGGAAGTATCAGCCTCCCCTTCGGTGCCTGAATATCCTGTGGCATGACAAGAAGTACACTGTCTCCTTCTCCCACAAGCTTTCCGGTAATACTGCGCTGTGCATAATCCTCCGGCAATGCTCTAAGCAATCGTTCTTTTAACTCATCCAATCCGCTTTCTTTCATCGCGCTGACAATTACCGGCTGCTCTCCAAACAACTCTTTAATTGCCTGCGTCAGCTTTTCAACCGTCTCATTTTTCAATATATCTGCTTTATTCACAACGGGAATTACTTTTGTACCGGTTCTGCGAAAATAATGCCACCACTCCCGTTCCTTTGACAACATCGTCTCTATGGCATCCGCAGACTCTGCGTCGGCTTCCAAATTGCAGAAAAGCAGTGCAATATCCACCCCTTCTGCCGTCTGCTTTGTTTTTTCAATCCGGCTCTCTCCTAAATCTCCCTCATCGTCAAAGCCCGCTGTATCAATCAATACACAGGCTCCCAATCCTTGAATTTCCATCGCTTTTTTTACCGGATCAGTGGTTGTTCCGGGCTGCTGTGATACGATGGCAATGCTCTGCCCTGCAAATGCATTGATCAGTGAAGATTTCCCACTGTTTCTCTTCCCAAAAAATCCAATATGAAGTCTGTTTGCCGACGGGGTATCCTGTAATGTAGCTGCCACGTTTTCTCCTCCTGCCGTTAAAAACGAAAATCTCTCTTTCCGTTTACAATTTCTGCGATATATTCCGAAGCCTTTTGTCTGGCAATCGGATTGGGAATCCGTTCCAGTTCCTTCTGAATCAATTCTTCTCCAATCT
>JAZNIP010000210.1:0-2691 GCA_045577575.1 Lachnospiraceae bacterium
ATGGGGATAGAAAAGGACCGATTTATCCGGCTTCGCAGTGGTATTCTGTATACCTTAAATAAGTTGTCTGAAAGCGGTCATTGCTATGCGATAAGAGAGCAGCTGATAAAAACTGCTGCAGAACTTTTGGAGGTGGAAGAAGCGGAACTGGAAATTACTCTGGATGAAATGCTGCGTACATCGGATTTAATCAAAGAGGATGAAGCGATTTATCTGCCGCCTTTCTTCTTCTCGGAAAACGGATGTGCCAGATGTATTCGAAAGCTGCTCGGTTCGGACAGAAATATCAAGCTGGACGTGGAAAAGGTATTGCGTGAGGCTGTAGAAAGGGGAGATATTACTTATGATGAGGTTCAGCTGGATGCCATTCGTATGGCAGTATCCTCCAAGGTCATGGTACTGACCGGAGGACCGGGGACGGGAAAGACCACCACAACACTTGGCATTATTTCGGCATATAAACGTGTAGGCTGTAAAATTATTCTGGCAGCACCTACCGGAAGAGCCGCCAAAAGGCTGAGTGAAGCCACCGGTATGGAGGCAAAGACCATACACAGGCTGTTGGAATACAAGCCGCCGGAGGGATATCAGAAAAATGGAGAGAATTCCCTGTCCGGTGACGTACTGATTCTGGATGAATGCTCTATGATAGACATTATGCTGATGTATAATCTGTTAAAAGCAGTTCCGGAGCATATGACCTTAATCATGGTGGGAGATACGGATCAGTTGCCAAGCGTAGGTGCCGGAAATGTTTTAAAGGATATTATAGATTCCGGGGCTATTCCGGTGATCAGACTTACCAGAATTTTCAGACAGGCCCAGGGCAGCCGGATTATCATGAATGCACACCTTATCAATAAAGGAGAAGCTATTGACATGCGGGGAGGCAGGGAAAGCGATTTCTTTTTTGCAGAAGAGGATACCAATGAAGGAATTGTGGATCGCCTGGTCAGATATTGTACCAGAAATCTGCCGGAGTATTACAAGGTAGATCCCTTACAGGACATTCAGGTGCTGACACCTATGCAGCGGGGAACGGTGGGTGCTGCCAATTTGAATCAGGTATTGCAGGAGGCTATGAATCCTTCCGGGTCTGCTCTTCACAGAAGCGGCACCCAATATCGTATGCATGATAAGGTCATGCAGATTCGGAATGATTACGATAAGGAAGTGTTTAACGGGGATATCGGAACTGTCGTACGCGTAGATTTGGAGGAAAGGGAGCTGACTGTCTGCTTTGACGGCAGAGACGTTGTTTATGATGTGACGGAGTTGGATGAGTTGGTACTGGCCTATGCCACTACCATACACAAAGCACAGGGATCGGAATACCCTATCGTTGTAATGCCCTTTTCCATGAGTCATTTTGTGATGCTGCAGAGAAATCTATTGTATACCGGGGTAACCAGAGCAAAAAAGGTTCTGGTGCTGATTGGGGAGAAAAAAGCTGTCTTTTATGCCATAAAAAATAAAAAGACAGCAGAAAGAAATACCAGACTTGCCAAAAGGCTGAGAGGAGGCTTGGAAGTCGGTTAATAAAAAAATAGGCGAAGGACCTTGTTGGAGTTTGACTAATTTGCATAAAAAAGAGCAGTTGCTATAAATGCAACTGCCCTTTATATAGAAATTTTATTACTGTAGTCCCATAATAAAGATTACCAATACCATAATTGTCATAACTGTCCAACCTATGTATCTGCCTGCTATTTCCCAATCAGACGGCTCTGCATTCTCTACATTGTGTATCTGAAACAATAGATTCCAACGAAACAGCTCATCTGCAAACAGAATAGATAGTGCATTAAGAATACAGATAAACACAGCTCCAAACCAAGCAAGTGCTTTACCTTTATGTGTTAATTGAGGGTCATTCAACAGCTCATAGATAGTTGAAGCAGACGGCTCTATTCTATCAATCACATTACCATTTTCGTCCCTTTCAATTCCATCACTTGTAACATAAGCGAATCCAATATCTAATGTTCCTTCCTCATTGTATAGCCAATAAAAATCTCCTACATCCAATACGCCACCACGGAACAAAATCTTATCTCCATTGCGGATTTCAATTCCAATCATTTGTTCTTTTAATTTTTCGCCTTTTGGAATAGCTGTAGGGTCTTCTTTCATAGTGTATTGACCATAGGTTTTATCACCATAATTAAACACTATAGTATTATCATTAGACACTATAAACTGAGCCAGTTCCCCTTGGATTTTACCTGAATATACTGTATTTCCATTTTCTTGTGTTGGGACAAGAATTGCGTCATTGTATTTATACCCGACTCTTGAAATTGTCTTAGGATAAATTACTGCAAATATAAGTGCCATGACTATCATAACAATTAAGACACCTTTTTGATAGAAATTCAAATCTTTAATTCTTTGCAAAATATCACTCCCATAACAATATTTTTTTGTTCATCATTATTCTATCAAATACTTTCATAAATATCAAGTATCTACCTTTTATCTGCTGCCAACGGTTACTTGACAATAACCTGAAAAAGGCAGGGGATTTACACCCACGCGAAAATGTGATACAATAAAAGTGTAAATAAGGTTTTATTGCTGACATGACAGCTTCATGTCAAGGAAGGAATGGTGATGATATGAGAAAAAGTTTGATTGCTTTGTTACTGATAATACTTATGGTTTTGCCATTAGCAGCTTGTGGACAAGAGG
>JAZNIP010000211.1:0-2786 GCA_045577575.1 Lachnospiraceae bacterium
ATGGCTACGATCCGACTTCCTGCTTTCTGGTACAGCCACACAAAACCGCTACTGTAAGCAACACAAGCAGCCATGCGAAACAACACGGAACTATCTTTTTTCTATTTTTCATATAATCTGCTCTCTTTCTGCATGAAAGAAGCCTGCTGACTGCTTTTATTGTATAAAAAAAGCCCTGCAAATGCAAGGCTTACTTTTTGCTTTTCGTATTCAAAAAGCATAGAGAATTATTCCCATTTAAATAGAACTACACCGACAATTGCCACTACCATACCGATTACCTTCCGCATCACAAGAGGCTGCTTTTCTACACCGAAAAGTCCAAACAGCTCAATCAGATATGCGACAATAATCTGAGAAACAACAATAAGCATCGCCGACTTTGCCGGTCCGAGCATATCCATGCTTCTTATGACCGTATAAGTAATAAATGCGCCGATAGCTCCTCCCAGCAGCATATATTTCGGCTCTACCCGAAACACTGCCAAAAGATTTCCTCTCTCTGTTGCCGCCCATGCGCCGAGGCAGACAAGCAACGCACTGAACTGTACAAATGCACTTGCACTCCAGATTCCCGATGCCTTTGTCACCTGCGTGTTAAAAACTCCCTGTATACTCATCAGCGCACCGGAAATCAGCGCAACGACCCATCCGAACATAAAAATCACCCTCCTGCGGAAATTTTCTCCTTTTATTTATTTCCGCAGGAGAGTGTAATTATACCAACTGTTTTTGTATTTTTTCCGCAAGCAGCGAAAGCTGTTCTTCAATATCTGCTCCGCCCCATACCTTAGAAAAGCAGATTTCAAGCTGTACCCAGAAATTTCCGGTTCCGAGCATTTTCGGCATGGAAATGGAATTTTCGTATTCTGCCAGAAAACCTTTCAGATTTTCGTTATCATAATCAATACCGTATCCGGACGGCACCTTTCCGGTTGTCCGATACAGCTCCTCTGTATGGGAATCCAACAGAAATGCCGCAAAATCATTAGCAGTTTCTGCCTTTTCGGAGTAACCGTTAATCACGATTCCGTTTGTTACGGAAAGACTTCTGCCCTTTAAGGAATCCGTCAAATCCGGCATTTTGGCAATTCCGTATTCGTATGTAAATTCACCTGTCGCCTTTGCCTCCTCCAGCTTGGCAACCGCATCCGAGGTAACTACCGTCATGACAATCTTCCCGTTTATAAAATCCTGCAGCACGGAATCATAGGTCACTTCTTTTGTCTCAATAGAAAAAAACTGATTCAGATTCTGATAAATCTCCAGGCACTTTCTTGTCTTTTCATTGGCAATGTCTACCTGTCCCGGGTCATCACCGGTTTCACCGCCTACAATCATATAATTGCCGGTAAAATAATAATTGTAAAATATATCCGACACATCCCACTTAAAGACAGCTTCCACCTGCTCCGGTGCATCGTAGGCATCGGCAAATGCCAAAATCCCGTCTATCGTTTCCGGCAGCTCCTGCTCTGCACCTTCTATGTAGGTTCTGTTATAAAGAAGCGCACTTGTTTCAAAATAAAAGGGATATGCTACATACTCATCCTGATAAGTCACCGCTTCCAAAGCGGTCTGCGGAAAATTATTTTCATTACAAATACTTCCATAATCGCGAATCGGAGAAGCAAGCCCCGCCAGATATGCCTTTTCCAGACTGTCATTGGTCAAAACATACAAATCCGGCATCTGTGGCACATCCTCACCGGGATGAACGGAAGCATCATTGATTTCCTCTAAATATTCCAAGCCGGAATGCAGTACCGGAATCACATGAATACCCTTCTGCTCATAATAGGCTGCGGATACATTGGTCAGATAATCGGTCAGGGAATCATCCGCATACCAAAAATACAGAGTATCCTTTGCCGCAAAGGCAGTTTCCGCCGGAAGCTCCTCCTTCGGTATCACCTTTGCCGCAAACACGGCTCCTGTCAGGAACAAACAAATTAGCAGCAGAGAAATTAATTTCTTTTTTAAATGCATGCGTTTCTCCTCTATACACAGTCTGCTAATGCAGCATCCAAAAGCTGTATCATATCATCTATATTTTCTTTTGTAATAATAAGCGGCGGTACCAGACGGATAATGGACACTCCCGCATTAATGAGAATCAATCCCTTTTCCATCGCCTTTGCGATAACATCACCTACCGCTCCTTTGCATTCAAGTCCCTGCATCAGACCGCTGCCGCGCCTTGTCTCTATAAAATCATATTTTTCTGCCAGCGCATCCAGCTTCTCCTCCAGATACGGAGTTATGTCCCGTACATGCTCTAAAATATGATTTTCCTCAAACAAATCAATCATTTTGGAAATGGCTGCCGTTGCAAGCGGATTTCCTCCATAGGTCGTACCATGGTCACCCGCAACAAGCGAATTCGCTCCTACCTTTTCCGTCATCAGAAATGCACCGACCGGAACACCTCCGCCAAGAGCCTTTGCCGTAGTCATGATGTCCGGCTTGATATCGTATTTCTGCCATGCATAATAATATCCGGTACGTCCCATGCCACACTGGATTTCATCCAAAATGAGCAAAATATCCTTTTCATCACAAATTCGGCGCACCTCACGCAAAAATTCTTCCTGTACCGGATAGATACCGCCTTCCCCCTGTACGGTTTCAAACATAATTGCACAGGTCTTTTCCGTAATCTGTGCCTTAACACTGTCAATGTCATTCATATCCGCAAACCGAATGTTACCAAGTCGGAGGCCAAGCGGTCTTAGGGAAGACAATGTCATAAATCAACTCCTTGGCTCACAGAACGACATGGCTAC
>JAZNIP010000212.1:0-6051 GCA_045577575.1 Lachnospiraceae bacterium
GGGCTTCTTCCTCTGCTGATAAAGGTTGTTGAAACGTTTTCAAAAGGAGCCCCCAAGTTGATTTATTACATTCTATGAAAGCTGCTTTCTCAAAGTGCCTTTCCACCACCGTTTCAGTCTGTACTCATTTCATTATACGATTCAGAGCAGAAAATCCGCAAGCACATAATTGCTTACGTCAACCCCTTTGTCCGTCAGCCGCAGACACCTGTCGTTTTCCAAAAGTCCCTGCCGACAATACCTGTTTATGACTTCTCCATAGACCTCCTCCAATGAGCGTCCAAAGCATTCGGCAAATGCCTGAGCCGATACTCCTTCTGTCATTCGCAGTCCCAGAAACATCGTTTCCTCCATCTGCTCAAAGCGGGAAAGCCTCTGTTGCTCTACCTTTTTTTCTTCTGCACGCAAGGAAACATATGCTCTGACATCACTGACATTGGACCATCTTATGTTTCCTACCATTGAGGCAGCTCCGACTCCAAAGCCGGCATAATCGCCTCTTTTCCAATACACACAGTTATGTCGGCATTCCTTGCCGGGCTTTGCATAATTGGATATTTCATATCGCCGATAGCCCTTCTTTTCCAAAAACGTTTTTGTATATGCATACATCTGTCTCTCTGTATCCTCGTCCGGCAACGGACTGTTTTTTCCATCTGTTTCGCCGTATCTGTCGTAAAAAGGCGTTCCCTCTTCAATTATGAGACTGTAAGCAGAAATATGCTCCGGCTCAAGCTCTGCTACCTTTTCCAATGTTCTTTTATAGGAGGCAAACGTTTGTCCGGGCAGCGCGGACATTAAATCCACATTAATATTCTCAATACCATTCTTTCTGCAAAGCTCATAGGTCTCTAAAAAGGTCTCCCATGTATGAATCCTGCCGAGCGTGCGCAGCTCCCCATTATCCGCTGACTGAAGACCTAAGCTGATACGGTTTATACCGACTTCCTGATACCTTCGTATTTTTTCCTCCGTTACGGTTCCCGGATTCATCTCCATTGTTATTTCTGCATCATCGGAAAAATTGTAGCATTCTCTCAGGCAGGAAAAAATCCGTCCGATTTGCTCTCCCGAAAGAAGCGACGGTGTCCCTCCTCCGAGGAATACCGTCGTCACCCGATGCTCTGTATAATGCTCCGACTCTGCACCGATTTCTTCACACAATGCCTGCACATACTCCTCCCGCTCTGCCTCGCCGGCAGGTGCGGATAGGAAATCGCAATACAGACATTTCTGTTTGCAGAACGGAATATGAATATAAATACTTAACTCCTGCATCTTATTTATCATCCAACTTCAACACACTCATAAAGGCCTTTTGCGGAATCTCTACATTGCCAATCTGGCGCATCCGTTTCTTGCCCTCTTTCTGTTTCTCCAACAGCTTTTTCTTACGGGTAATGTCACCACCATAGCATTTTGCAAGCACGTCCTTTCGCATCGCCTTAACAGTTTCTCTTGCAATAATTTTGCCTCCGACTGCTGCCTGAATCGGAATTTCAAACAAATGTCTCGGAATCTCTTCCTTTAGCTTTTCGCACATCTTTCTTCCTCGCTCATAAGCGCTTTCCTTATGCACGATAAAGGACAGAGCATCCACCTCTTCTCTATTAATCAAAATATCCAATTTGACCATTTCAGACTGTTCATAACCCTTTAATTCATAATCAAAGGACGCATACCCTCTGGAGCGGGACTTCAGGGCATCAAAGAAATCATAAATAATCTCATTAAGCGGAAGCTCATAGTGCAAAAGTGCTCTTGTTTCTTCCATGTATTCCATACTGATGTAACGTCCTCGCCGCTCCTGACACAGCTCCATAATCGAACCGACAAAATCCTTTGTCACCATAATTTCCGCCGTCACAATCGGCTCCTCCATGTAATCGATTTCTGTCGGGTCAGGCAGGTTGGACGGATTGGTCAGCTCTATCATCTCTCCATTTGGTTTATGCACCCTGTAGATAACGCTGGGAGCCGTAGTTACCAAATCCAGATTGTATTCTCTCTCCAATCGCTCCTGTATAATTTCCAGATGCAACAGACCGAGGAAACCGCAACGGAACCCAAACCCAAGTGCTATGGAGGTCTCCGGCTCATAGCGCAGTGAGGCATCGTTTAATTGCAGTTTTTCCAACGCGTCGCGCAAATCCGGATATTTCGCACCGTCTGCCGGATACATACCGCAGTATACCATCGGTGTTACCTCTTTGTAGCCCGGAAGTGGCTCTGCGCACGGATTTGCCGCATCCGTTACCGTATCCCCCACCATAGTATCCTTTACGTTTTTAATGGAAGCCGTAATATAGCCTACCATACCGGCGGAAAGCTCCTCACAGGCAATAAACTGTCCTGCTCCGAAATACCCCACCTCAACAACCTCCGCCTGTGCACCGGTTGCCATCATTCGTATGGTTGTACCCTTTTTCACCCTGCCGTCCATCATACGACAGAAAATGATAACTCCCTTATAAGGGTCATATAAAGAATCAAAAATAAGTGCAGAAAGCGGGGCATCCGCATCTCCCGAAGGCGCCGGTATCTGCTTAACGATCTGCTCCAGTACATCCTCGATGCCGATACCGTTTTTGGCAGAAATAAGAGGTGCCTCCTGCGCCTCCAGACCGATAATGTCCTCTATTTCATCCTTGACACGCTGAGGCTCCGCACTCGGCAAATCAATTTTATTAATAACCGGAAATACATCCAAATCATGATCCAACGCCAAATATACATTGGCCAACGTCTGTGCTTCAATGCCCTGTGCGGCATCAACTACAAGTACAGCTCCATCACAAGCTGCAAGACTTCTGCTGACCTCATAATTAAAGTCCACATGCCCCGGTGTATCAATCAGGTTTAAGATATATTCTTCGCCGTCCTGAGCCTTATAAACGATGCGTACCGCCTGCGATTTAATGGTGATACCTCTTTCACGCTCAAGCTCCATATTATCCAACACCTGCGCCTGCATCTCTCGCTCGGTTAAAAGTCCTGTTTTCTCGATAATTCTGTCTGCCAAAGTCGATTTTCCGTGGTCTATATGTGCAATGATACAAAAATTTCTGATTTTACTCTGGTCACTCAATGTCATTGTCCTACCGTCCTTTAATCCATTTGGAGAAATTATATCACGCTTCTCCCGACAGGACAAGCCACAGAATATGCGCTAACGGGTCACAGGCATTCATAATTTCCTCTACGGTATTGTTCTGCGCTCCCAGCTCAATGAGCAGTGTTTTTCCACGATAATGCATATTGTATCGATACCCCTTTAAATAAACCTTTCTGGTCAGCCCCGGATAATACTCTCCTGCTGCCATCTGCATCTGAAAGGAAAATGCCAGATTCGTATCCAGATTCGGATTTTGCAAATAATCAATCTCACCTGTTTTATTCGTTCGGGAAAGCCCATTAAAAAACATAAATCTTGCCGTCGGTCTGCCTTCAATCTCTGTCAAAAGCTTTGTCTCCTCCGGCATCTGATCTCTGTGTAAATCAATGATAACCTCAATACTGGGATTTTCCGATAATATCTGCTCCACGGCAGGAGCCGCGTTGGAATACGCATAGTCCCTGCTCTCCACATCATATTTTCCGGTATGATGAATGACATTATAACCATATTTTTCCCGAAGCAGTTCTGCCAGCTTTTCTCCCGCTCCTATGATGCTCGTGCCTTCATCACCGGGTATGGAATCCACAAATGCTTCCTGCGAATGTGTATGATATATGAGTATCTGCGGTTTGGATGCATCCTGCTGCATTGTCATGTCCGGTTCCGACAGCTTCTTTACATTTAGTTGGTCACGGGCTATGTAAGTAGTACTGTCCACTGCATAATAATCAGAAATCAGGGTTTCAAAGCCAAGCAGATTCCTGTCAATGGAAATACATTTTTCCGCTTCCTGAAATGGAATATGCTTCTGCTCATTTTCATTTTGTGATGCTTCTGTCTCTGATGCAGAAAAATCCGCATTTTCATTTTCTTTTTTCACCGCTTCTATGATGTCCGTATCCGGCTCTATTTCTGCATCCTTTTCATGCTGCTCTTTTCCCTCCATCAGTTCTCTGACCAGGCTCCCTCCTTCTGTCTGCACCGACAGGAAGGAATTCCTCTGTGCATATGCATACAGAGGAACCATATCCCCAAATAAAAGCTCTGCAAAGCCTGTATCTTTTTTTCGGTCTGCGTTTTCCTCCACAAAAGAAAATACAGGAAAATACGTCTTACACGTTCTTTCCTGTATATTTCTCTCCGCTTCCTCCCATAAGTGACTCCACATTGTCATCCCGAACCCATATCTGTCTCCCAATACAAGACAAAGTCCCAAAAATATCGACAATATTATGAAACTATACCGTTTTCTGTTTTCCGTATCACTTTTCATTCTGATTTTCCGCATAGACAAGTATATGCGAACCCAAACCTGTTTTATAACTCAAATGCAATGTTTAATGCCTCGGAAATCGTAAAGCTGAGCCGTTTTATCATCTCATCAATGTTTTTCCCTGTCACATACATATTATTAAGCTCTGTCATTGCCCTTATATTTCCCGAATCAATCAGTCCTACCGCATATCCGGTTTCCTGCCGCAGATTTTCAATAGCATCTCCCACAATTGTTGCGGCATCCACTACCGTAGGCACTCCGATTGCGATTACCGGAACTCCCAGACTTTCCCGTGTCAAGGCATTGCGATGATTCCCTACACCCGAGCCCGGATGGATTCCGGTATCTGTCACCTGGATTGTACGATTCAGACGCTTTGTACTCCTTGCTGCCAATGCATCTACTGCTATCACCAAATCCGGCTTTGTCTGCTCCACTACACCCCTGACAATCTCAGCCGCCTCCATGCCGGTTGCAGCCATCACTCCGGGGACAATGCCGCTTATCAGATTGATTCTTTCCTTATTATATGCCGCCTTTCCATATTCCCGCACAATATGACGTGTAATTAGTAGATGATCGACTACTCCCGGTCCCAACGCATCCGCCGTCACATCACGGTTTCCCAGTCCAACTACAAGAATCGACTGCTCCTCTCCCGCCCTCGGCATAATATCCTTAAGCTGCTTTGCCAATTCCTCTGAAATTTCCCTGTGATAATCTTCATCCGCCTCCTGCATGGCAGGAGCCTCCAATGTCACATAGCTGCCCATCGGCTTATTCATCGCTTTTGCTCCGTTTTTGGATGAAATAATAACCTTTGTAACATGCACCTGTATTTCGTCACAATCATATTCCTCCACACTGACGCCATGAAGTCCCTCTTCAGCCTCCGCTTTCGCAATTCCTTCTCTTGCTTCCAACGCCAAATCTGTTCTAACCTGAAAACAATTCATCGCTCTCTCCCTGTTTCTTTCTCAGCTTTCGCTGCACTTTCTCTATGTTATTCATTTCTCCCTTATTTTCTACCAAAACATTGAAAATATGTATTGACAGAAAACTCCATTTCACCTATAATACATTCGTATGTTTACATTAGAACGTCCGTGTCCGGCTTTAATGAAACATCTTCTGAAAATACAGTATACTATAATAGGAGGTGTCCATCTTGGCAAACATTAAATCTGCAAAGAAAAGAATCCTTGTGAACCGCACAAAATATGAGAGAAATAAGGCTATCAAGTCCGGTGTTAAGACAGCAATCAAAAAGGTATATGCTGCTATCGAGACGAATGATAAAGAGGCTGCAAAGGCTGCTTTATTAAATGCTACTTCTGTCATTGATAAGGCTACAAACAAGGGTGTATTCCATAAGAATACAGCTGCCAGAAAAGTTTCCCGTTTAAATCTGGCTTTCAATAAAATGGCTTAAGCATTTATTTAACAGATTAATATACGCAAAAAAAGAACCTATACCGTCATGTAGGTTCTTTTTTATGCGCACCTCGCGGAGTGGAATCTGTCGTAAACGACCCGCTCGGGCGCGGCGTAACCCGTTTCCGGGTTCCGTTTTTTCTCGCGGAGTGGAATCTGTCGTAAACGACCCGCTCGGGCGCGGCGTAACCCGTTTCCGGGTTCCGTTTTTCTCGCGGAGTGG
>JAZNIP010000213.1:0-3820 GCA_045577575.1 Lachnospiraceae bacterium
CATATATCGAAATTGATATGACAGATCAAAAGATGTACTACTATCAAGATGGAGAATTGTTGATAGAGACAGATGTTGTGACAGGTAATATGAAGCGTGGAGATGACACTCCCAGTGGAGTAAATTACGTGTATGCAAAACAGAGGAATCGAACCCTTCGCGGAGAGGATTATGAATCCTTTGTCAGGTACTGGATGCCTGTCAAAGGTGGAATCGGAATTCATGACGCTTCCTGGCGTAAAAAGTTTGGCGGTGACATATATTTAAAAAATGGCTCTCATGGATGTATCAATACTCCGTCTGCTGCGATGAAAGAATTGTACAATTTGGTAGAAAAAGGTACTCCGGTTGTCATGTTTTACTCATAAATGACGAAAATTAAAATTATTTAACAATGTAATTGACTAAAGCATTAACGTGGTGTACAATGGCATAAATATTCAAATTGCATACAATGATACAGAATGAGGAGGATTATGAAAATGGCAAGAGTTTATAACTTTTCTGCAGGCCCTGCAGTACTTCCGGAAGAGGTTTTGATGGAAGCTGCTGCTGAGATGATGGATTACAATGGAACAGGAATGTCAGTAATGGAGATGAGCCATCGTTCCAAAGCATATCAGCAGATTATTGATGAAGCAGAAGCAGACCTTAGAGATTTGCTTAATATTCCGGATAATTATAAGGTTCTATTTTTACAGGGCGGTGCCAGTCAGCAGTTCGCTATGATTCCTATGAATCTGATGAAGAACAAAGTTGCTGATTATATCGTGACCGGTCAGTGGGCTAAGAAAGCATATCAGGAAGCTTCCAAATACGGTAAAGCAAATAAGATTGCATCCAGCGAGGATAAGACATTTTCATATATTCCAGATTGTTCTGATTTACCTGTCAGTGAAGATGCTGATTATGTATATATCTGTGAGAATAACACTATTTACGGAACAAAATTCAAAACACTTCCTAACACCAAAGGAAAGACCCTTGTAGCGGATGTATCCTCTTGCTTCTTGTCAGAGCCTATGGATGTAGAAAAATATGGTCTCATTTATGGCGGTGTTCAAAAGAACATTGGACCTGCAGGTGTTGTAATTGCAATCATCAGAGAAGACCTTATCACAGAAGACGTGCTTCCGGGCACACCAACCATGCTTCAATATAAGATTCATGTGGACAATGGTTCTATGTATAACACTCCACCTGCTTACGGCATCTATATTTGCGGTAAAGTATTTAAATGGATTAAGAAAATGGGCGGTCTGGCTGTGATGAAGGAAAGAAATGAGAAGAAGGCAAAAATTCTCTACGATTTTCTGGATGAAAGCAAGCTGTTCAAGGGTACGGTTGAAAAGAAGGATCGTTCTCTTATGAATGTTCCGTTCGTAACGGGAAGCGAAGAGCTGGATGCAAAATTTGTAAAAGAAGCAAAAGCTGCAGGCTTTGAAAATCTGAAGGGACACAGAAGCGTCGGTGGTATGCGTGCAAGTATTTACAATGCAATGCCGATGGAGGGCGTAGAAGCACTGGTAGCGTTTATGAAGAAATTTGAAGAGGAGAATCTGTAATGTTTCAGTATTATTGCCTGAATCCAATCGCACAGGTTGGACTTGATAGATTTAGAGATAATTTTAAAGAGACAAAGGATGTTAATGAGGCAGAAGGTATTCTTGTCAGAAGTGCAGCGATGCATGACATGGAGCTTTCCGATAAGCTTTTGGCAGTAGCAAGAGCCGGAGCCGGAGTGAATAATATCCCTCTTGAAAAATGTGCAGAAAAGGGTATTGTTGTATTTAATACACCCGGAGCAAATGCAAATGGCGTAAAGGAGCTTGTGATTGCAGGTATGCTTCTTGCATCCCGTGATATCGTAGGCGGTATTGAATGGGTAAAAACTCAGACAGAGAATGCAAATGTTGCAAAGGATGCGGAAAAAGAGAAAAAGAAATTTGCAGGAACAGAAGTAGAAAATAAAAAGCTGGGTATTATTGGTCTTGGTGCAATCGGTGTTAAGGTTGCAAACGTTGCAAAGCACATGGGAATGGAAGTTTATGGATATGATCCTTATGTATCCGTTGATGCAGCGTGGAATCTGAGTAGAGATGTCAAGCATGTATTCAATGTAGATGAGATTTATGAAAACTGTGATATTATTACGGTTCATGTGCCGCTTTTAGATTCTACAAAGGGTATGATTAATAAGGATTCTATCGCAAAAATGAAGGACGGAGTAATTCTGTTAAACTTTGCGAGAGATTTGCTTGCAAACGAAGAAGATGTTCTGGAAGCATTGAAGAGCGGAAAAGTAAGAAAGTATGTAACCGATTTCCCGAATCCGACAACGGCGGGACAGGAAGGATGCATCGTAATCCCTCATCTTGGAGCTTCTACAGAGGAATCTGAGGATAACTGTGCAAAAATGGCAGTAAAAGAACTGATGAATTATCTGGAAAATGGTAATATCAAAAATAGTGTGAACTATCCGAATTGCGATATGGGTGTTTGTGATAAAGCAGGAAGAATTGCTATTTTCCATAAAAATGTTGCAAATATGATTACGAAGTTTACAGCGACCTTTGGTGACAGTGGTATCAACATTTCTGATATGGTGAACAAATCCAGAGGTGAGGTTGCTTACACGATGATGGATGTTGAAGCACCGATTACTCAGGAAATTGTTGAGACGCTGCAAAATATTAATGGTGTACTCAGAGTACGTGTTGTAAAATAGTGAAATGTTAAAGGATGTGTCCCATGTGGAACACATCCTTTATTATACTTCAAAATCCAGATAATCTTTTTTGAACTCCTGTGCATTTTTTACTGAGAATTCACTGGCAAGATCCATGTATTCAATAAAAATATCCTCCAGAGCACGACCTTGCTCGGATGCAATCGTTTCCATAATAGGACGTAATTTGTCGAGCTGGACGGAAATCTGCGTTTTCTGTGGGTCAATATCTGCCAAAGCTTCTTCTGCGTACTGATTAATGCGAAGCAGCATCGCTTCCTGTTCTTTTGTCATCGTTTTCACATCCTTTTCTTTCTGTTTTCTCCTTATTTTATCACCGGTTATTTTTTCTGTCAAAACGAATTGTATTAAAGGGGTGGATTTGATAAAATAAAATGGAACAAAAGGAAAAAACAGAGGTTTCTCTGAGGAATGTGAGGAAAAGAAAATGGCAAATATCAGACCCTTTAGAGCAATTCGTCCCCGAAAAGGATTAGAGGACCAAATTGCAGCACTTCCGTATGATGTGTACAATCGTAAGGAGGCTTTGGAGGAGACAAAGAAAAGTCCGCTGTCCTTTCTGCGGATAGACCGCGCAGAAACACAGTTTTCGGAAGATATGGATATGTATGCGGACTGTGTATATGAAAAGGCAAAAGAGCTGCTGTACGGAATGTTGGAAAAGGGAGAGTTCGTACAGGAGGAGACACCCTGCTATTACATATATGAACTGACCATGAATGGTCGTACCCAGACAGGAATTACTGCCTGTGCAGGGGTAGATGATTATGAAAATCAGGTAATTAAAAAGCACGAGAATACAAGAGCGGAAAAAGAGGCAGACCGTATCCGCCATGTGGATGTGTGCAGCGCACAGACAGGTCCGATTTTTCTGGCATATCGTTCCGATGATACAATCAATCGTCAGGTGGAGGAGACAAAGCAGGAGGAAGCATTATATGACTTTACTTCTCCCGATGGAATCCGTCACAGAGTATGGAAAATTGAGAATGCGGAAAGAATTCATATCATACAGGAGGGCTTTGCTGCAATTCAGGAGATTTATATTGCAGATGGTCATCACAGATGTGC
>JAZNIP010000214.1:0-12267 GCA_045577575.1 Lachnospiraceae bacterium
AAGCTGAAAGACCTGCCGGGCATTTTAAGAGATACGATGAAGCAGTCCTCTCTTTCCCTGTTTGCACTTGCAACAGCAAATGCTCTGGGTGAGCTGCTCAGCTACTATCAGTTAAATGTTATTGTACAGAAGATGTTTGCAAGCATGCCGGGTGGTGCGTTTGTATTCATTCTTGTAACGGTTGTATTCTTCCTCTTTGTAGGAACATTTATGGATGCAGTACCGGCGATGATTCTGTTCGTACCGATTATTCTGCCATCCGCAACGGCACTTGGTATCAGTCCGCTGATGCTTGGTCTGATTATCGTTATTACACTGGCACTCGGTCTGACAACACCGCCTTACGGATTGTGCCTGCTGATTGCTACCGATATTAGCGGCATTAAGGTTGAGGATGCTTTTAAGGGTGTACTTCCGTATTTCCTTGCAGCGGTCGCAGTATTAATTCTTATGGTAGTATTCCAGGATTTCTTCCTGTTAGTACCGCAGACATTGTTCCCGAATGTATTCTAAAAGATTCTGCGCTGCCGCTTTCTGGTAGGAGGGCGGTAGCATAATGGGTTGAAAGGAAGGCTTGGCATGACAGAAATGTTTTCATTAAAGGGAAAAACAGCACTTGTAACAGGTGCAGCATATGGGATTGGTTTTGCGATTGCAGAAAGCTATGCGAAGGCAGGAGCTAAGATTGCATTTAACTGCCGTTCCAAAGAGCATTTGGAAACAGCGCTGGAAAATTATAAAGCAAAAGGAATCGATGCAAAGGGCTATATCTGCGATGTGACAAATGAGTCACAGGTGGCAGATATGGTGGCAGATATTGAGAAAGAGCTTGGCAGTGTAGACATTCTTGTAAATAATGCAGGAATCATCAAACGTATTCCGATGACGGAAATGTCGGTAGAGGATTTCCGTCAGGTAATTGATATTGATTTAAATGCGGCTTTTATTGTATCCAAGGCAGTGTTGCCTAAGATGGTGGAAAAGAGAAGCGGAAAGATTATCAATGTATGTTCGATGATGAGTGAGCTTGGCAGAGAAACCGTATCTGCTTATGCGGCAGCAAAGGGCGGTCTGAAAATGCTGACCAAAAACATTGCTTCCGAGTACGGAGAATATAACATTCAGTGCAATGGTCTGGGACCGGGCTATATTGCCACACCTCAAACAGCACCGCTGAGAGAACCTCAAGCAGATGGAAGCAGACATCCGTTTGACAGCTTTATTATCGCAAAAACTCCGGCAGCCCGATGGGGAACACCGGAGGACTTGATGGGACCGGCAATTTTTCTTGCATCCGAGGCATCTGATTTTGTAAATGGTCAGATTCTTTACGTGGATGGAGGTATTCTTGCCTACATCGGAAAACAGCCTTAAACAGGTGATTAAAAATACATATAAGGAGGATTTTAAAATGGCAAAAAAAGTCGTTACATTTGGTGAAATTATGCTTCGTCTTGCACCGGAAGGATATTATCGCTTCGTGCAGGCGGATACATTAGGAGCAACTTATGGTGGAGGAGAGGCAAACGTAGCAGTATCTCTTGCAAACTATGGATTTGATGCATATTATGTCACAAAGCTGCCGAAGCATGAAATCGGTCAGGCGGCAGTAAACTCTTTAAGAAAATTTGGAGTAAACACCGATTATATTACAAGAGGCGGAAACAGAGTAGGTATCTATTTCTTAGAGAAAGGTGCTTCCCAGAGACCGTCCAAGGTTATTTATGACCGCGCAAATTCTGCCATTGCAGAAGCTACAAAAGAAGATTTCAACTGGAAAGAAATCTTTGAAGGCGCTGAGTGGTTCCACTTTACCGGTATCACACCGGCACTTGGAGATGATGTGGCTGAAATCTGCTTAGAGGCTTGTAAGGCAGCAAAAGAAGCAGGTGTTAAGATTTCCTGTGACTTAAACTACAGAAAGAAACTGTGGACAAAAGAAAAAGCAGGCGAAGTAATGGCTAAGCTGTGCGAATATGTGGATGTATGTATCGCAAACGAAGAGGACGCAGCAGATGTATTTGGTATCCATGCTTCCAATACAGACGTAACAACCGGTAAAGTAAACAAAGAAGGTTATAAAGATGTAGCAAAACAGCTTGCTGATCGTTTCGGATTTGAAAAGGTTGCTATTACACTTCGTGAATCTCTTTCTGCAAATGATAACAACTGGTCGGCAATGCTGTATGATAAGGGAGAATATTTCTTCAGCAAACAGTACAAAATGCATATCGTTGACCGTGTAGGCGGCGGCGACAGCTTTGGTGGCGGTCTGATTTGTGCAACCCTGAACGGTTATGAATCTCAGGCTATTATTGAGTTTGCAACAGCAGCTTCCTGCTTGAAGCATTCTATTGAAGGTGACTACAACATGGTATCCATGGATGAAGTACTGACACTGGCTGGCGGAGACGGATCAGGACGTGTACAGAGATAAGAACAAGAATAGAAAGGTCGGATACATTACAAAAGGTAGTGTATCCGGCCTTTTTGTTTTGCTATGAAAAATGTCAATGCTTTGAATATCCCATTTCCTGTGACAGCTTTTGTCCTGCCTCGCGCATCATTGGAGCAAGCTCTGCGATGCGTTCGTCCGGCATTCTGGAAATCGGAGCGGAAATGCTAATGGCGTAATCGGAGCGACCGGTATAATTGTTGATGCTGATAGCAATGCAGCGTACACCAAGCTCGTTTTCCTCATTATCCAGTGAATAGCCACGCTCTCTTACAAGCTTGAGCTCATCCAATAGCTGTTCTACGGTCAAAATAGTGAATTCTGTTTTGGGCTCAACCTTGGAATGCTCCCAGATTTTGCGAACCTCTGCTTCCGGCAGACGTGACATAATCGCCTTGCCGACAGCCGTACAGTAGAGAGGACTAATCATACCGACAAAGGACGCCATCTGAATAGAGCGGCCGGTATTAATCGGTTCCAGCTTATGAATGTAGCAGATATTATTATCAACGCGTTTTACGAGATGTACCGTTTCATTTGTCTGCTCCATCAGATATTTGAGATGGGGCTGGGCAATGCTGAGCAGATCAATTTGTTTTAAGACCTTGCCGGAAACATTTGCGATTTTTAGAGTCATGTAATATTTTAAGGTTTCTTCGTCCTGATTTACATATCCCATATAAATCAAAGAGTTAAGTAACCGGTGTACTGTGCTTTTGTTGATACTTAGCAGATGGCTAAGCTCCAGCAGACCACACGGACCTTCGTCAGCCAATGTTTCCATAATCTGAAAGATTTTTCCCGCAGACTGCACGGGATTTTTTTCGTTATCCATACCCCAATCATTCCCTTCAAGAAAAATAATATTGTGGTTTCATAATTTGGAACTGCGTTTCGGAACATGAAATCCACAATACTATTATAATAAAAAAAAATCCATTTGAAAAGGCTGTATGTGGATAATTCTACCGATTTTATTCCACTTACAGCCAATTGATGGTGCATTATGAAAATGTTTTAGAGTTGCTGTATCATATGCTCTACAAGCTTTGCAGAATGTTCAGCTGCTGCTTTTTCGAAGGTAGGATAATCCATGTGCGCGCTGTCATCTGCTTTATCGGAAATTGCACGAATGATAACGAAAGGAATCTGATTGAGCCATGAGGCATGAGCAATCGCTGCGCCTTCCATCTCGGTGCAATAGCTGTCCGGGAAGTTTGCCAGAATGTTGTCCTTTACGGCAGGGCTTGATACAAACTGGTCTCCGCTGACAATGCGACCTTCAAATACCTTGATTTTCGGATTGACAATTTCGCAGGAGGCTTTTGCCTGTGTTGCCATTTGTGCATCTGCGGTGAAAGCAAGGGTACCAAGCTGTGGAACCTCGCCCAGTGGATAACCAAAGCCGGTAGCATCTACATCGTGATAGAGAGCATCTTTGGAAACAACAATGTCACCGATATCGATGGAAGCATTTAAAGAACCTGCTACACCGGTATTAATGATATGCGTTACATGGAAGAGATCTGATAATATCTGTACACACATACCTGCATTTACTTTGCCGATGCCGCTCCGGACAATAACAACCGGAATGCTGTTCAATGTACCCTCTAAAAAGGTCATAGAAGCTTTTTCTACTGTATTTGTAATGTGCATATGGCTTTTGAGAGTTTCTACCTCTATTTCCATAGCTCCGATAATACCGATTTTTTTCATAAGTAAGTCCTTTCTTAAATGTCTTTTTCCGGATAAATCAAATGCGCATCATCAATACAGTATAAGCATCTGTCGAGATAACGCTTTGCCTCGTATTTTGCCATATCCACATTGTGATCCAGATAATTACCGCAGTCCATCGGTTCTGCACCCGGCAGCTCGCCTTCAAAATCGCGAACAAATTCAAACATGCCGATAATGAAATCAACGATATCTTTGGAGTCTAAGTCACCTGCCATGAGCAGATAGCAGCCTGTACGGCATCCCATCGGTCCAAAATATACGATTTTGTCTTTCCATGTTTCGTCATTTCTTGCATAAGTAGCGCAAAGATGCTCGAGTGTGTGCATTTCTGCAGTATTCATACAAGGCTCATCATTCGGCGAGGTCATACGAAGGTCAAAGGTTGTAATAGTTGCATTGCCGTAGGTATCCTTTCTGGATACATAAATTCCCGGCTGCAATTTGATGTGGTCGATGGTAAAGCTTGCAATTTTTTCCATAGTGAAAGTCTCCTGTTTTTAAATTATTTTCAATTAGTAAAAGGTACACAAAATAGTGGTATTACAATGACTTTATCATACAAAAAAGAGTAATAAAAGTCAATGAAAGTGCTGAGAAGTAGAGAATCTTAGACCTTAAACCGGTATCCTACGCCCCATATCGTTTCGATATATTGCGGCTTTGCAGTATCAAATTCGATTTTCTCACGAATTTTTTTGATGTGTACCGTAACAGTAGCAATATCGCCGATGGAATCCATATCCCAAATTTCACGGAACAGCTCTTCTTTTGTAAATACATGATTCGGGTGCTCGGCAAGGAAGGTCAGCAGGTCGAATTCCTTTGTGGTAAAGTTTTTCTCCTCGCCGTTTATCATGACGCGCCGCGCTGTTTTGTCGATGCGGATGCCACGGATTTCCACTACATCATTTGTTTGAGCCTGAGAGCCTACCAGACGATGATAACGTGCCATATGTGCTTTTACTCTGGCAACAAGCTCGCTCGGGCTAAAGGGCTTTGTAATGTAGTCGTCGGCACCGAGACCGAGACCACGGATTTTATCGATATCCTCTTTTTTGGCGGAAACCATGAGAACCGGAATGTTTTTTACCTCGCGGATGCGCTTGCAAACTTCAAAGCCATCAATGCCCGGAAGCATCAAGTCCAATATGACCAAATCAAAATCTTCAGCAAGAGCTCTGGCAAGACCCGTATCTCCGGCATTTTCGATGTCTACTTCAAACTCACTCAGCTCCAGATAATCCTTTTCTAAGTCTGCAATAGCTTCTTCGTCTTCAATAATTAATATTTTACTCATAGTCTTCTACCTCTCTATATTTTCTGATTACAAAATGCAGGCAGGTGCCTTCGTTTTCTCTACTGGTTGCCCAGATATAGCCGCCGTGGTCTTCGATAATCTTTTTTACGATGGAAAGACCGATGCCGCTGCCGCCTTTTGAGGAATTACGGGAAGCATCCGTGCGGAAAAAACGTTCAAAAATATTGCTCAAATCTTTGGCAGCAATTCCTTTGCCGTTATCCTCAATTTCTACCCGAATGGAATCAATTTCGTCCAGAATGCGGATATCAATAACACCCTGTGACTTATCCATATATTTGATACTGTTGCTTATGATATTGTTGATAACACGTTTTAGCTGCTCCGGATCTGCAATAATGCGGGTAGCGGGGTCAACCACATTGGAATAATTTAAGCGGATATTCTCAGATTCCAGTTCCAATCCCACTTCCTCGATGCAGTCACGAAAATATTCGCCTACATTGATGCGATGAAAGTTGTAGGGAATTCTGTTAGAGTCAATGCCGGAATAAAAAGTGAGCTCATTAATCAGCCTGTCCATATCAATGGCCTTGTTATATATGGTGCGGACATATTTATCCATTTTTTCGGGAGTGTCCGCAACACCATCCATCAGTCCTTCCACATAACCCTTGATAGCAGTAATCGGGGTTTTCAAATCATGGGAAATATTGCTGATTAATTCTTTGTTCTGTCGTTCGCCCTGTACCTTTTCTTCGGTCGATTCCTTTAGACGCAGACGCATATCCTCATAATTGCGAAATAAATCCCCGAATTCCCCTTTTTCCTCGGAGGAAATGGAATAGTCCAGATTACCCTCGGCAATTTTCTGCATCGCACTGCTCAGATTACGAACCGGCTGGAAAAAGCCTTTGTAAATCCAGCGGGTAAGCATAGCTGCCGTAAACAGAAGGATAAAAATAATGGCAATCAGCATGTCTATCAGGAAAAACTTGGAAAACAGGTTGCTGACCGGTGTGACGAGAAACAAACTGCCTTCGGAGCCATCGGAGAATTGAAAATCCAACTGCTTGACAAATTTATGAAGCTGGTCATAGTAGTATCCTGTTTCGGGAACCGTAGTATTTTGACCGTATGCCGGCAGTTTTTGAAAAATTCGCTGCGCAGCAGATACGTTTCCTGCATAGTACAGGGAAGCATCCTTTCTGACAATGATGTATGAGGATTTTTCCCTGGCACTCTCATTTAATGAGGCAAGGAATTCTTTGTCTGTTAATTTTTCCGGTGACTGCTGTGTGATTATATAGAAATCATATGCCAGAGACGCTGTCTGTTCATTGGCAGACTGAAATATATTTGTAATTGCTTCATAATTGAAGCTGTCGAGACCATATTCCCGTTGTACCGTATGATTCATATACAGGCCGATGCTCATAAATGCAAATGCGGTCAGTATAAGGGGCAACAGCACCATTGTACCGAAGGTAATCAGCAATCGTGTCCGTAATTTCATAGAATCCCTCTTCTTTATTTATAGTGTAGATAATCATAAATAGTATAGCATGTTCTAAATTTGTTTTCATAAAGAGGAAGTAATTTTATTCTAAAAACTTTATAAATAATTGACTTTTGATGAAAAATAGAATATCTTATTCATATAAAAACAATAATGGTTTCTATTTTTGAAAAGGAGAACACATGATAAGAAAATACAGCAGACAAAGAGAAGCAATCAAGGAATTTATGGTAACCAGAAAGGATCATCCGACTGCAGATACCGTTTATATGGAGGTACGCAAGGAGTTTCCCAATATCAGCTTGGGAACGGTATATCGGAATCTTACGTTGCTGGCTGATATGGGAGAGATTTTGCGAATCAATGTAGGTGACGGTACGGTTCATTTTGATCCGGACACCTCTGTGCATTATCATTTTATTTGCAAGGGATGCGGTTGTGTACAGGATATTGAGTTGGAAAAGCCGATTCTTATGTCAGAGCTTGTGTCAAAGGCGTTTGACGGTGAAATTACCGATAGCGTGACGTATTTTCACGGAATGTGTAAATCGTGCAAGGAATCTCGGTTTTCTTAAAATATAATCCGTATTTTGAGGAAGCATTACGGATAAGGATAAGAAACGAGTTTTCCGTCTGCAAAAAATTGTGGCAAATGAAAATCAGGCTTGGGGGACTGAATCGGCGCGTAGCTTGCAAAGTGGGTCATTTCTTTTCCCTCAGCCAGCTTAAAGAAATTCAGGCGGATTTTTGTGCCTGGTTGTGGCTTAAAATCCGGAAAATATTCGGTAAGAACTGCCTGAGGAAACAATAAGGTGATATCCCAGTGGTCATCCGATACGGAAACGGTTCTTTTTATTTGAGAAAGCTGTTCCTGCGTAAAAAAAGTGCGTCCGTGTCTTTGATTGCCGTATTTGGCAAGCAGGGCGGCCTTTGAGTTGAATTCAAAATTAAAATAATAATCCGACGGCGGGCAGAGCGCAAGAAAGGCTTCCATAGTGCTGTCCAGATAAACAGGGTCATTGTCATGCTCATAATGACAGACAGGGTTGGCCTCCAGGCAGGTCATTTTCAAATAAAAGCCCTGTCCGATCAGATATGCCATTTGTCCGTAGGTCTGCGGGCGGTAATCACCGCCCCAGTTAAAATTGTCTACATGAAAAACAGGACAATTCTTTAACAACTCTTTGTCATCCATCAGATAAATTGTGTATTCCATAGCATTCCTCCACGAAAAAGAAAAGTACTTTTTTCCTACGATTGACATGCAATTTATTTCAAATTATAATCATGGTTAAGGAATATTATATCCTCTTTTTTTTCATTTATAAACTGTTTTTAGGAGAAAATTTATCGGATGAAAACCCAAATCATGTATGAAGATGCTGCGGTATTAGTTTGTTACAAGCCGACAGGATTGGCAGTGCAGACCGCGGCCAGTTTTCAGGAAGATATGGTAAGTGAACTAAAAAATTATCTGAGTAGTAAATGCGGTGAAAAGAATCCGTATTTGGGAATGATTCATCGTCTGGATCAGCCGGTGGAGGGGCTGCTGGTATTTGCCCGGACGAAGAAAGCGGCTGCAGCATTGACAAAGCAGCTTGAGGACGAAAGCCTTAGGAAAAAGTATGTAGCAGTGCTTTGCGGTGTACCGGAGGAAAAACAGGGGATTTTAGTAAATTATCTTAAAAAAGACGGCAGGAGTAATCTGGCAAGGGTGGTGACCGAAAAAGACAGCGATGCAAAGCGGGCAGAGCTGTCCTACCTGATTCGGGAGGAAAACGGAAAAAACTCTCTGGCAGAAATAGAAATAAAAACCGGACGCTTTCATCAGATTCGTGTCCAGATGTCACATATGGGATATCCGCTTTCGGGGGATGTCAAATATGGTGCATCTATAAGAGGACAGTTAGCACTTTGTGCGCATTATTTGGAATTTGAAAATCCATTGACCGGAAAGCGTCAGAAATTTGTAATCAAACCGGAAAATCCTGCATTTGCGGATTTTTCGAAGGAAATTATATAAAAAGAGAAAGGTAGGACAGACTATGGAGAATTTTACATTTTATGCACCGACTTATTTTGCATTCGGTAAGGATGCAGAGAACGAAACCGGTAAATATGTAAAACGTTTCGGAGGAAGCCGTGTACTTATTCATTATGGTGGAGGCTCCGTTATCCGCACCGGGCTTCTGGACAGAGTAAAAAAATCTCTGGATGCAGAAAATATTACTTATGTGGAGCTGGGCGGTGTAAAACCAAACCCGAGAAGCGGACTGGTATATGAAGGAATTGAATTATGCCGAAAAGAAAAGGTTGATTTTGTTCTGGCAGTCGGTGGAGGCAGTACGATTGATTCTGCAAAAGCAATCGCGGCAGGAACGGTTTATGATGGTGATTTTTGGGATTTCTACTGTGGTAAGCTGGTAGAAAAGGCACTTCCCATCGGAACGGTTCTGACGATTTCCGCAGCAGGAAGCGAAGGTTCCCCGGATTCTGTTATTACCAATGAAAACGGTATGTTTAAGCGTGGAGCTACCGGTGAAGCATATCGCCCGAAATTTTCTATTTTGAATCCGGCATTGACACAGACACTTTCTCCTTATCAGACCGCCTGTGGTGTTACCGATATTATGGCACATTTGTATGAGCGTTATCTGACCAATACAACAGAAGTAGAAGTGACAGACCGTATGATAGAAGCGCTTCTTCTTACAATGATAAAGGAAGGTCCGAAGGCAGTGGCTGATGCAGAGGACTATGATTCCCGTGCCAACATTATGTGGGCAGGTATGATGGCGCATAACAATTCTTGCGGTGTAGGACGTACTCAGGACTGGACAAGCCATGATATTGAGCATGAGCTGTCCGCAGTATATGACTGTGCACACGGAGCAGGTTTGGCGGTAACTATGCCGGCAGTATTTACCTATAATATGAATCATGATGTGATGCGTTTTGCCCAGATTGCTGTTCGTGTATGGGGATGTCAGATGGATTTTGCACATCCGGAAAAAACAGCAAAAGCCGGAATCGAAGCATTGAGAAGCTTTTTGATTTCCATTGGAATGCCAAAGAATTTTGAAGAGCTGGGTGCAAAGGAAGAGGATATTGAAAAAATGGCACATTCTGCCTGCTATGGCAACGGAAATCCGGGTTCACTGGGCGGTTTCGTAAAATTAGAGCAAAAGGATGTGGAAAATATCTATCGTCTGATGGTATAAAAGTATGTCACCTGCCGGATACTAACCGGGGTGATGACGGTGGAAAAACTCTGGCAGGAAAAATATAGAAAAATTATAATAAGGGTAGTGACAGTTGTGTCAGTTTTTGTATTTATGAAATACATACTGACACTTGTCATGCCCTTTTTTCTTGCTTTTTGTCTGGTGTCGGGACTGCAGCCTGTTGTACGCAGGTTGGAGAGGCTACTGCATATCAAAAAAAGAGTAATAGCAGTTCTGCTCCTTTTGGTGTCAGCCTGTCTGCTGGGGATTCTCCTATGGTATTTGGCGACGGAGGTCTGTGAGCTGGTTGGTGCTATGAGCAGGAATATGAGTGAGTATGAATCGATTGTAAATGGATTTATCCATTCCTGTTGTCAAAAGGCAGAACAGATTACCGGTATCAGAGGTGCGGTAATGGAGGACGCTGTTTATCTGCATATTAACAATTTTACCTCGGATATGAAAGACCGAGCAGTTCCCAAGCTGATGAACCGGTCGGTGGATTATGTGCGGATTTTTTTGACAATGGCGGGCTTTTTGGCAATGACATTGATTGCCACAGTGCTTTTGGCAAAGGATTTTCGCAAAATACAGGAAGATTTGCAAAAGTATAAATGGTTTTTAACGGCAGAGGAGATAGGGACGGAAATTGGATATCTGGCTATACGGTATGCAAAGGCACAACTGATGATTATGGGAACGATTAGCATTCTTTCGGGAGTCGTTTTATGGATAGCAGGGATTCATAACGGATTTCTCATCGGACTATTTACGGGGATAATGGATGCAATGCCCTTTATTGGAACCGGGATCGTACTGATACCGATGGCACTCTGGCAGTTGGTGCAGGGAAATTTGGGGAAGTGTGTAATAATAGCCCTGCTTTATGTGAGTTGTGTTCTTCTGCGGGAATTTTTGGAGCCGAAGCTGATAGGAAAACAGATGGATGTTTATCCGGTAGTAGTGCTTTTAGCAATTTATACAGGAATACAGCTATACGGACTGGCAGGTGTGGTGCTGGGACCGCTTTCCTTTTTGTTGATACGGGAAATCTGGAGAAAGATACCGGATTTTTGCGGGGATGATTGACATTTCAGCCACTTTGTACGAAAATACAAGATAGGTTATTTTATCAATAAGAAGAAAGGGAAACAAAATGGCTGAGAAAAAATTAGTAGAGTCCATTACATCTATGGAAACTGATTTCGCACAGTGGTACACCGATGTAGTAAAAAAAGCAGAATTGATTGATTATACAAGCGTAAAGGGCTGTATGGTATTAAAACCGGCAGGCTATGCGATTTGGGAAAATATTCAGAAAACACTGGATGCAATGTTTAAAGCAACCGGAGTAGAAAACGTATATCTGCCGATGTTTATTCCGGAAAGTCTGCTCCAGAAGGAAAAAGACCATGTAGAAGGCTTTGCTCCTGAGGTAGCATGGGTAACACATGGCGGATTGAACCCGCTGCAGGAAAGAATGTGTGTCAGACCGACATCCGAGACACTGTTCTGTGATTTCTATAAAAATGATATTCAATCCTACCGTGATCTTCCCAAGGTATATAATCAGTGGTGTTCTGTTGTACGCTGGGAAAAGGAAACAAGACCCTTCCTTCGTTCCAGAGAATTTTTATGGCAGGAAGGTCATACTGCTCATGCTACAGCAGAGGAAGCAGAAGAAAGAACCATTCAGATGCTGAATGTATATGCAGATTTCTGTGAAGAAGTATTGGCTATGCCGGTAGTAAAAGGAAAGAAAACCGATAAAGAAAAATTTGCAGGAGCAGAATCTACCTATACAATAGAAGCATTAATGCATGATGGTAAGGCCTTACAGTCAGGAACCAGCCACAACTTTGGAAACGGTTTTGCTAAGGCTTTTGGTATTCAATATACCGGTAAGGATAATAAATTGGAATATGTACATCAAACTTCCTGGGGAATGACCACCCGTTTAATCGGAGCATTGATTATGGTACACGGAGATGATAATGGTCTTGTACTTCCTCCCAAGGTTGCTCCCTGCCAGGTAATGATTATCCCCATTATGCAGAAAAAAGAAGGC
>JAZNIP010000215.1:0-4093 GCA_045577575.1 Lachnospiraceae bacterium
GCAATCTTCCGTGGACGTTCATTGTTTGCGGTGCAGCGATAGCAGTTGTAGCAGAGCTTATCGGAATTCCGGTTTTGCCATTTGCAGTTGGGCTGTATTTACCCATACATTTAAGCACACCGATTATGGCAGGCGGCTTGATTCGTCTTTATTATGAAAAGAAAAAATTAAGTTCCGATGAGGAAAGAAAGCAAAGACTGGAAAATGGAATTTTGTATTCTTCCGGCTTAATTGCAGGAGAAGGACTTGTGGGAATTTTGCTTGCGGTATTTGCTATTATACCGTTTGGAAACGGTACCTGGGGTGAATTTCTCTCCAATCTGCTCGGAATTCGTTTGGGAAATATGGGAGGCTTGTTTTTCTTTGCGATATTGTGTGGCACGATGATTGGGTTTATCAATAAAAAAGCGAAAGTGTAGGGGATATGAAAAAGAAAAACAATTTTTTGGATTATGTCCCTATGTATCATTCGGGATTTTCGTATAAGGAAAATGAAATCGGCAATATTGAGATTATAAGAGAAAACAAAGGACTGTTGCGCAGGATGACGCAGATGCTTATGAATAAGCCACGGGTGAGCCGGATAGAACTGGATGCACTCGGCAGCTTTGTATGGCGACAGATAGACGGAACAAAGGATATATATCAAATCGGAAGACTTGTGAGCGAACGGTTTGGTGAGAAAGCAGAACCGTTATACGAGCGTTTGACGGATTTTTTTTGTATATTAAGAAAAAATGATTTTATCATATATATAAATCAGGGAAAAAATGAAGGAGGACTGTATGGGCGTATTGGCAAATTTGGAACCGAAAGAGGTATTTGAATATTTTGAAGAAATCTGCGGGATTCCGCATCCTTCCTATAAGGAAAAAAAGCTTAGTGATTATTGTGTAGACTTTGCACAGAAGCATGGTCTGGAGGTGCATCAGGATACACTTGGCAATATCATTATTGTGAAGGAGGCAACACCGGGCTATGAAGCGGTGGAACCGCTGATTTTACAGGGACATTTGGATATGGTCTGTGAAAAGGAAGCAGAGTGTGATATTGATTTTGAAAATGATGGATTGCGCCTTAAAATAGAGGGCGATTATATTACGGCAGAGGGGACTACTCTGGGCGGTGATGACGGAATCGCGATTGCTTATGCACTGGCAATTCTGGCATCGGATTCTTTGCAGCATCCGAGAATTGAAGCTGTTTTTACCGTGTCGGAGGAGGTCGGCATGGAAGGTGCAGAGGGGATTGATTTATCAGCATTAAAGGGACATAAGCTGTTAAATTTGGATTCAGAGGAAGAGGGCTACCTTTTGACAAGCTGTGCGGGAGGCTGTAGAGCCGTGGCAACGCTTCCGGTAGAGCAGGAAACCAGACATGGCGTATTATATGAGATAACAGTAAACGGTTTGTTGGGCGGACACTCCGGAGCGGAAATTGATAAGGGAAGAGGCAATTCCAATCTGCTGATGGGACGAGTGCTGATGGCATTGGAGCGTGAGGTGGAATATTCCATCGTATCAATGGCAGGCGGATTAAAGGACAATGCGATTCCGAGAGAAACGAAGGCAACCGTGATTGTTGAGACAAAGGATGCAGGTGCATTTGAGACGACTGTAAAGAAAACAGGTGAAATTATCGGAAAAGAGCTTGCACTGACGGACGCCGATGTGCGGGTTCGTGTCGTAAATTGCGGAGTACAGGAAGCAAAAACACTGACAAAGGTAAGTCGTAAAAAGGCAGTAACACTTCTAAATATGCTCCCAAACGGAATACAATCCATGAGTGCGGCAATTCCGGGACTGGTAGAAACCTCATTGAATCTGGGGATTTTGGTATTGGACAAAGAAAAATTGGATATGAGGTATTCTGTGAGAAGCTCCGTGCAGACTGCGAAGGAATTTCTGGTGGATAAGCTGAGCCTTTTAACGCAGGAGTTGGGAGGAAACGTGACAGTAGAGGGTAGCTATCCGGCATGGGAATATCGTAAGGATTCACCGCTTCGTGAAACGATGGTGAAGGTATATCGGGAAATGTACGGAAAAGAGCCTGTAATTCAGGCAATTCATGCCGGACTGGAATGCGGACTTCTGGCAGGAAAAATCAAGGATTTGGATGCTGTTTCCATCGGACCTGATATGGTAAGCATTCATACTACGGAAGAAAAATTGAGCATTTCTTCTACCAGGAGGGTATGGGAATACCTGATAGAGGTAATTAGACAGAAGAACTAGTTATATTCGGATAATCTGTCTTTGCATTTCAACAGGCAGCTTTGTGCCGTAGGTATATTGGATAAAGGTATTGTAAATGTGAGCCGCCTGTATATCCTTTTTCAATTGCTTCATAGCTGTGTCATTAAGATATTTGCGGGCATCTGCAAGCTTAGAGATAAGCGGGATGTCCGCATTTGCTTTGATGGCAGAAAGAAGAGGAGTCGATTCTTTCTTAAAGCCGAGAATTCTACCATAGAATATCCAGTCATTTGCCTGATATTTTGCCATATCTGTTTTACGGATATTGAGCAAAATGTGTAAGAGACTTCTGCTGATTCGGGTATAGGTTAAGTCCTTTGATTTTAAAAGAGCACAAAAAGAAGAGAAGCTTTTATAATCCGGAAGCATATTACAAATCCGGTCAGAAAGCTCTTCTGAAATATCCAGATATTCGCTAAATCCATTTTCGTTATCCAAAAGCAGTCGATAGTGTAAAAGGGAAGAAAGCATATCCGGAAAGATGGGAAAGGTTTTGCGGTAGTCGGATTCCATTTGTGTAAATACATAATCAGGAACATGTGTACTCAGATTGTGAAAGTCTTTAGCGGATATGGCATGAAATGCATTTCGGATAGCAAGTGCAGAGCTGTTTTCCTGCTGCAAAGCAGCATCGGAGTAGCCACCGCCCTGTCTGGCAATCGTAAGTGGACGGATTTTACTGTGTCTGGAATAAAGTGCTTTGCAATATTCAATGCCGAGAATATTGTTAGGGGAGGAGAGCAGATTTTGTGTATACAATAAGTTGTCTGTATGAGATTGACCAAAAAAGTCAATCAGAGCTTTTTCTTGTGCGGAGGGGTAAGAAAGTCCTGCTTTTAAATGCATTTTTAACTGCTTTGTATACAAAGTGGGTTCTTGTGTGAGAGTTTCAGCAATTTTCTGTATTACGGAAACATCACCGCATTCGCTACCGAAGCCTATAAAGTCAGTGACTCCAAGCTTGTCCAAAAGAGTAACTGCCCCGGTGGCAAAATAGGGAGCACTGGCACAGGCATAGCAGACCGGCAGCTCCAATACTAAGTCAGCTCCGCATTCCAGAGCCATTTTTGCGCGCACATATTTGTCCATCAAAGCGGGTTCGCCGCGCTGTGTAAAATTGCCGCTCATTACGACGATACAGTAGTCGGCATTCGTAATTTTCCGAATTGTTTCCATGTGATATTTATGACCGTTATGAAGCGGGTTATATTCTGCGATAATTCCTACGGTTTTCATTTTCCTACACCTATAAATCCTTTCCTGTCTAGCATATCATATTTTGTACTTAATTAAACACAATTTTTTGTGGATTGTATCTTGTATACAAAATGGAATATTTGCTATAATTTAGGAAGACATAATGAACATTAGGGGCGAAAACGGGACGTTCATTTCAGTAATCATGAAATACAAAAAAGAAAAGGAGATTGGGTGGATGAGTTACATTGATTTAATGAAAGAGAAGGCAAGACAGGATATAAAGACAATCGTGCTTCCAGAGACAAATGATAAGAGAACACTGATTGCGGCAGCACATATTTTGGAAGAAAAAATTGCCAGAATTATTATGATTGGAAATGAAGAAAAGATAATGGATGGTGCAGGCTGGCTTGAGGTAGATTTGACAGGAGTAACGGTTATCAATCCTGCTACCTGCGAAAAGCTGGATGAGTATGTAGAGCTTTTATACGAAATCAGAAAAAATAAAGGGATGACACCGGAAAAGGCAAGAGAGATTTTGCTGACAGATTATCTGACATTTGGCATTGTAATGGTAAAAGCAAATGATGCCGACGGCATGGTGGCAGGTGCCTGTCATGCAACAGCAGATACACTCC
>JAZNIP010000216.1:0-5916 GCA_045577575.1 Lachnospiraceae bacterium
ATAAGGTAATTGAAAACAATCAGGTAACAATCATGGGTGAGGTAGTAAGTGACTTTGCTTTCAGTCATGAGATATTCGGCGAGGGCTTTTATATGGTTGACGTGGAAGTGCCAAGACTCAGTGAATCCTCCGATATTATCCCCGTTATGATTTCTGAGCGTCTTATTGACGTTAATGAGGATTATAAAGGAAGAAACCTGTGTATTACCGGACAATTCCGCTCATATAACCGACATGAAGAAAAGAAAAACAAATTGGTATTGTCTGTATTTGCGCGAGAAATCGAATTTGTGGATGTAATAGAGGAAAGTTCAAAAACAAATCAGATTTATTTGGATGGCTATATTTGTAAAGAACCGATTTATCGCAAGACGCCTCTTGGAAGGGAAATCGCAGATTTGCTGTTAGCAGTAAACAGACCTTATGGGAAATCCGATTACATACCGTGTATTTGCTGGGGCAGAAATGCCAGATATGTGAGTAGCTTTACCGTTGGTTCCAGATGTCTCGTATGGGGACGAATTCAGAGCCGTGAATATATGAAAAAGATATCTGAGGATATGAGTGAAAAGAGAGTTGCCTATGAGGTATCGGTAAGCAAGCTGGAGCTTGCGGATGAAATGGAGGAATGCTGCGAATAAGGTGGTTGACAGCCGGATTTTGGTCTGCTATGATAAATTTGTTAAGGATAAGTGATAGAGGTCGCGTGTTTCAAAAGTAACTTTTTGGATGTGTCAGGCACAGAAGAAAAAAAGCGAAAGGGGAACGCGCCGAAAGATAGGATTTCCATGAGGGTTTTATCTTGGGCATACATTTAAGAGGTGTATGACTGTCATCTGATTATAGATGGGGAGCTATCGGACTTGGAAAATGTAAGCTGACTCATCTATTATTATAGGGTGGGTCAGTTTTTTTGTTTTATGATGAAAAGAGAGATGCGCACCTTGCAGAGATGTATGGAAGCCGCTATTACGAATTTATGAATTTAGGAGGACATGAGCATGGCAGTATTCAAAGGCGCAGGTGTGGCGATTATCACACCATTTCATCAGGATGGTTCGGTAAATTATGAAAAGTTCGCAGAACAGATAGAGTATCAGATTACAAACGGAACGGATGCAATTATTGTATGCGGAACGACCGGTGAAGCATCCACTTTGACACATGAGGAGCATCTGGATGTTATCCGTTTCTGTGTAAAGCAGACCGCAGGCAGGATTCCGGTTATTGCAGGTACTGGTTCTAATTGTACCGAAACAGCAATTTATCTTTCTCAGGAAGCAGAAAAGGCAGGGGTTGACGGACTTCTTGTAGTAACCCCTTACTACAACAAAGCGACACAGAAAGGTCTTTATAATCATTTCAAAACAATTGCGGATTCGGTAAAGCTTCCGATAATTCTTTATAATATTCCGGGACGTACCGGTGTGAATATGACACCTGAGACAATTGTAAAGTTGTGTAAAGAAGTGGAAAACATTGTAGGTGTAAAGGAAGCTACCGGAAACATTTCACAGGTTGCAAAGATTATGTCTCTGGCAGACGGCTGTGTAGACCTTTATTCCGGCAATGATGATCAGATTGTGCCGCTTTTGTCTCTGGGAGGACTTGGTGTTATTTCCGTTCTTTCTAACGTAGCACCGCAGCAGACACATGATATTTGTCAGAAGTTTTTTGACGGAGATACAGCGGGAAGCTGCAGGATGCAGCTGGACGCGATTCCGCTGATTGATGCACTTTTCTGTGAAGTAAATCCGATTCCAGTAAAGGCAGCCATGAATCTGCAGGGAAGAGAGGCAGGTCCGATGAGAATGCCGCTTTCTGAGATGGAGCCGGAGCATGTGGCGGTTATGGAAAAAGTAATGAAGGAATATGGCATTTTATAAGATTGTCGTAGAAATAGGAAAAAAGTAGGATTTTATAAAAATTTAATAATTTTTCTTGTCTTTTCCCGATATTAGCGATATAATTACAAAATCTAGTACGCTAATGCGTCAAAGTACGAAATGGGGAAAAGGAGATAAAAATTATGAGCGCATGGACAGTAACAGACAGTAACGGAATGTCACACAACATTGAATGTAAGGTAAAAGCATTCTCAGGACCACAGATTATGGTAGACAGCAATACTTATCGTGTGAAATCCAGTAACTGGTTTGTTAATCTGATTGATTACAGTGTTGATTTTCCGGGAGCAAATTGTCATGTAGTTATGATTGGTAAAAATGCAAGACTTGCCGTAAACGGAACCTATCAGGATGATGGTACAGCATATGAGCCTGTAACAAGTATTCCTGCATGGCTTTGGGTATTGGTTGCAATCAGTGTAATCGGAGGATGGTTCTTTGGTGGTATTCTTTGCTGTGCAATCGGTGCTGCTTTCGGTACATTATATATTACAGCAGGACTTCAGAAGAACAATAAAAAGGTAATCGGAGCATTTATCGGATTCCTTGTAATTGCGGCATTATTCTTCGGTTTACAGTTGATGCTGATGGGTATGTAATCGAGGTAAGCTATGAACGAAAATTTTACGCAGAATCCTTATGAACAGAATAATCAGGACAGCGGATATAAAACATATGCTCCTAATAATTATAATGGGCCGGTTGTAGTATCCAATGCGATTCCGACGAAAAGCGGAGGGCTTGCGGTAGGAAGTCTTGTATGCGGAATCATTGGCTTGGTTGGCTTCTGGAGTGTAATTCCAAGCTTTATTATTGCCATTGTAGGGATTATTCTTGGTATCGTAAATCTTGCAAAGAAAAATCCTCAAAAGGGAATGGCGATTGCAGGCATTGTGATATCGGTATTGGCGCTGGTTCTCAGTATTGCGACAGGTATTGTATTTTTTGCAGCAGCAGCTTTAGTGGAATCAGGCTATATGTAAAACAAAGACAGAGTGCTCCGGAGTTGTTCCGGGGCACTTTTTGTGCTAAAATAATAAAAGGTTATAAACAGGAGGTACTTTATGACAAGAATTATTATGCATGGCTGCAACGGACGTATGGGTCAGTTCATTACCAGAATTGCGGCAGAGGATGCAAACACAGAAATCGTAGCGGGAATTGATGTTTCTAACCATATTCAGAATGCATATCCTGTATTTGATGATATTAAAAAATGTGATGTTGAGGCAGACGTTATCATTGATTTCGCATCGGCAAAGGCAGTGGACAGATTATTGGAATATAGTGTAGAGAAAAAGATTCCCTGTATTCTATGCACTACCGGTTTGAGCGAAGAGCAGATAAAAAAGATTGAAGCGGCTTCGAAAGAGGTGGCTGTTTTCAAATCTGCAAATATGTCTTTGGGGATCAATTTGTTGATGAAGGTGTTAAAGGATGCAGCACCGGTATTGGCAGAAGCTGGCTTTGACATGGAAATCGTGGAAAAGCATCACAATCAAAAGCTGGATGCACCGAGCGGTACGGCATTGGCATTGGCTGATTCTATTAATGAAGCTTTAAATAATGAATATGAATATGTATATGACCGAAGTGCAAGAAGAGAGGTACGTCCGGAAAAAGAAATCGGTATTTCTGCAGTGCGTGGTGGTACGATTGTCGGAGATCACGATGTGATTTTCGCGGGACTGAACGAAGTAATTACCTTTTCTCATCAGGCATATTCCAGAGAAGTATTTGCCAAAGGAGCAGTAGAGGCGGCAAAATATCTGGCAGGAAAGCCGGCGGGCTATTATAATATGAACGACGTGGTAGAGGGAAAATAACAGAATCAGTACGGCAGAATGCTTCGGAGGGGACATACTATGGAGAATGAAAAGATAGGACAGAATCTGACGGATATGGAGCTGATGTATTTAAAGACATTAGCGGTGCAGTATCCGACAATTGCAGCGGCATCCACGGAAATCATCAATTTACAGGCTATCTTAAGTCTGCCAAAGGGGACGGAACACTTTTTAACCGATATTCATGGAGAGTATGAGCAGTTTAACCATGTGCTGAAAAACGGCTCCGGTTCTGTTAGGAGTAAGATTGATGAGGAATTTGGCAATACACTCAGCAGTAAGGATAAAAAGGCACTTGCCACACTCATTTATTATCCGCAGGAAAAGCTGGAGCTTGTGCTGAAGGAAGAGGACAATATAGAGGACTGGTACAAGATAACTCTGCATCGTCTTGTGCAGATTACTAAGCGTGTTTCTTCCAAATACACTCGTTCTAAGGTCAGAAAGGCACTTCCGAAGGACTTTGCATATATCATAGAAGAACTGATTACGGAAAAAGCTGAGGTGCACGATAAAGAGGCGTATTATAATGAGATTATTCATACGATTATCCGTATCGGTTCAGCTCCCGGTTTTATCATTGCGCTGGGGAATCTCATACAGAGACTTGTTATTGACCATTTGCATATTGTAGGTGATGTGTATGACAGAGGTCCGGGACCTCATATCATTATGGATACCTTGCGAGAGTATCATTCCGTGGATATCCAGTGGGGAAATCATGACATTGTATGGATGGGAGCGGCCAGCGGACATCCTGCATGCATTGCGAATGTTATTCGTATGTCGGCACGTTACGGTAATCTGGATACCTTAGAGGATGGGTACGGAATTAATCTGATTCCACTTGTTACCTTTGCGATGGAAACCTATGCGGATACGAATTGTGAGGCTTTTGCCATCAAATACAATAACAATTACAATACAAAAGATTTAAGTATGGATATGAAGATGCACAAGGCAATTGCCATGATTCAGTTTAAGCTGGAGGGGCAGTTGATTAAACGGCATCCGGAATTTCATATGGAGGAGCGTCTGCTGCTTGATAAGGTGGACTATGAAAACGGTACGCTAAATATCGGTGGAACCTATTATGAGATGAAGGAAGTGGATTTCCCGACGGTAGATCCGGCTGACCCGTATAGATTGACTGCAGAAGAGGAGGAACTCATGGAACGTCTTCAGCAGGCATTTGTTCAGTGTGAAAAGCTGCAAAAGCATATTCGTTTTCTGTTTTCTAAGGGTGGCATGTATAAGGTGCATAATTCCAACCTGCTTTATCATGGCTGCGTGCCGATGGATGAGCATGGTAATTTCAAAAAAGTAGAAATTGATGGGAAAGAATACAGCGGTAAGGAGCTGTATGATGTACTGGAGCATTACGCGAGAAAAGGATTTTACAGTAGGAATAATGTGCCGGAAAAGAAAAAAGGCCAAGATTTAATTTGGTATATCTGGGCAGGACCGAACTCACCGGTGTTCGGCAAAGATAAAATGGCGACCTTTGAGCGATATTTTGTAAAGGATAAAGAAACTCATAAGGAAATTAAGAACAGCTATTATCAGTTGATAAACAATGAAGAGATTCTTAATAAGATTTTGCGCGAGTTTGGACTGGATGTTACCAAATCCCATATTATTAACGGACATGTCCCGGTAGAATTAAAAAAAGGAGAAACTCCGATTAAATGTGGCGGTAAGCTGCTTATTATTGATGGCGGTTTTTCTAAGGCATATCAGGGAAAAACCGGTATTGCGGGTTATACACTGGTTGCTAATTCCCACGGCATGCGGCTTGTGGCACATGAGACCTTTGAATCCAAAGAAGCAGCAATCAAAAAGGAATCGGATATCTTTTCGGATTATATCGTAATTGAAACGGCAGTGAATCGTCTGAGAGTAGCAGATACCGATATCGGTAAGGAATTAAAAGAAAGCATTCATCATTTGGAGCTGCTTTTGCAGGCGTATCAGGACGGAAGCATTGTAGAAAGAATAAAATAAAGCGGTTTTGTGAAAGGCAATAAAAAGGGCTGTTGTATGAATTCCCGAAAGGAAATTTCCAACAGCCTTTCTGTTGTATTGCGTTAATTATTCTGTCCGTTGCCCATTACTTCATCGGTTACATCCGCTACACCCTGAGCAGCATCGGATACACCATC
>JAZNIP010000217.1:0-2482 GCA_045577575.1 Lachnospiraceae bacterium
GCTCATTTTCCAGTTTGCTCTACGTTTGTCTCTTCTACCTTTAGAAGATTTGTTTTTTGGACAGATGGACATCGTTACACCTCCTTACCCGCGTTAAAGATATCTTTTATCGCTGCCAACCTGGGGTCAGGAACAAAAGTATCACACTCACAAGCTCCTGTATTTAAATCCTTACCACACATACTGCAAATCCCTTTACAGTCCGGCTTACAAAGGATTTTCATTGGCCAGTTAATCGAAATTTCATTGTATACAAGCTTGTCTACATCGAATTGATAGCCTATCAGACATGTATCTGCATCTTCCTCCGAAACAGCCGCTCCAAGCTCCGGTGCCAACACCTCACTTGAAAATTCCAGTGAAAAAGTATACGGAACATCCCTCAGACAACGGTCACAACCAAGAACCACTGACAACTCCGCTTTACCTGATACATGCGCCCTACCCTTACCTGTATTGCTAATCGTAAGAAATACCGGACTCTTTTCGGTTATCGGATACTGATTTCCGTTATATTCCAGAATCGACGGTTCAAAGTCAATCTGCTTCGTCTCCGTCTTTCCTTCTGCTGTCAACACATCTGTTACATTCAATATCATTGTAAACTCCTGCTCACACTCGTATTATTATACATAACGTATAATATTTTGTCAACGGGTATTTCACCCTATTTTATAAGCTCATAAGTTTCTCTTGCAATTGCAAGTTCTTCATTGGTCGGAATCACTAAAATCTTCGTTTTGGAGTCTGCTGCAGAAACAATCAAGTCTTTACCACGCTTTGCATTCTGTTCCTCATCCAGTGTTACACCCAGATAGCCCAGATACTCACACACCATCCTGCGGACAATTGGACTGTTTTCGCCAAGTCCCGCAGTAAAGCAGATAGCATCCACGCCGTTCATTGCAGCGGTATACGCTCCGATATATTTTGCCACACGGTAAGCAAATACCTTCATTGCTCTCGTGCCGTCCTCTTTGCCTTCCAGATATGCATCCTCCAAATCACGGAAGTCGGAGGAAAAACCGTCTGAAACACCAAGCACACCGGATTCCTTATTTAAAATCTGCATAATCTCTTCCAGAGTCTTTCCCTCTTTGTGTGCAATAAATTCAATAATCGCAGGATCCATATCACCGGAACGGGTTCCCATGATCAGTCCCTCAAGTGGTGTCAGTCCCATTGAGGTGTCTATGGATTTTCCGTATTTTACGGCAGATACGCTGGCTCCGTTTCCGAGATGACATACAATCAGCTTTAATTTATCAATCTCTTCTCCAATAACCTCTGCCGCCCGCTTGGATACATAGGAATGACTTGTACCGTGAAAACCGTATCTCCTGATTTTCTGGTTTTTGTAATAACTGTACGGAATACCGTACAAATATGCTTCCTCTGGCATTGTTTGGTGAAATGCTGTATCAAACACTGCAACCATCGGTGTGCCCGGCATCAGCTCCATGCATGCACGAATTCCGATTAAATTCGCCGGGTTATGCAGCGGTGCAAGCTCGCTGCACTCCTCAATCGCCGCTATTACAGCATCATCAATTACGGTAGAAGAAGCAAACTTTTCTCCTCCGTGTACGATGCGGTGCCCTACTGCTCCGATTTCGGAAAGACTGCTTACCACACCGTTTTCTGCATCGGTTAACGCATCAATCACCATTTTAATGGCTACTTTGTGATCCGGCATCGGTGCTTCTGTTATCTGTTTCTCTGCTCCCGGTTTCTGATATACGATACGACTTCCCGAAATACCGATTCTCTCACAAAGCCCCTTTGCAATTACCTTTTCGCTTTCAGAATCAATCAATTGAAACTTCAAGGATGAGCTTCCACAGTTTATTACTAAAATATTCACGATTTCCCCCTCCTGTCACACATTAGGAAAGCTGTGCCTGAACGGCTGTCAGAGCTACAACACCGACAATGTCCTCCCATGAACACCCACGGGATAAATCATTTACGGGCTTTGCTATACCCTGCAGCATCGGTCCGTACGCTTCTGCCTTTCCGAGTCTCTGTACTAATTTATATCCGATATTACCACAGTCCAGATTCGGGAATACAAGTACATTTGCCTTACCTGCTACCGGACTTCCCGGTGCTTTGGATTTGGCAATGTGCGGAACAAGTGCAGCGTCCGTCTGAAGCTCGCCGTCCAATGTCAAATGCGGATACTGCTGATGTGCAATTTCTACGGCATTTACAACCTTATCAACAAGCGGATGCTTTGCACTTCCCTTTGTGGAGTGGGAAAGCATTGCAATCACCGGCTTTGCACCTACCAGATTACGGAAGCTCTTTGCACTGGTATCTGCAATGGCAGCCAGCTCTTCTGCCGTCGGATCCTGATTCAAACCACAGTCAGAGAATAAAAAGGTTCCGTGATAACCATATTCACAATCCGGCACATCCAGATATTGATATGAAATAAATACAAAATATGCTTTGGTATAACTCTTTGTTATTTTCCTCT
>JAZNIP010000218.1:0-3876 GCA_045577575.1 Lachnospiraceae bacterium
GGAAATGCATTATACAGAGCATAAAAGCCTTATCGGCGGTATGGTGATTCGTATCGGTGATCGTATTGTAGACAGCAGTATTAAAACAAAACTGGAAGAATTGCAAAAGCAGCTGATGAAAATACAGCTGGCATAATTTTATTCAAAATTATATGAAGAATCATTAGAATTTTAAGAAAGGTGCGTATAGATCTATGAATTTAAGACCAGAAGAAATCAGCGCGGTAATAAAGGATCAGATCAAGCGTTATGCGTCAGAACTGGAAGTATCCGATGTGGGTACGGTTATTCAGGTGGCTGACGGTATCGCTCGTGTGCACGGACTGGAAAATGCAATGCAGGGAGAACTTCTTGAGTTCCCCGGGGAAATATACGGAATGGTACTGAATCTGGAAGAGGATAACGTAGGTGCCGTTCTGCTTGGCAGCCACAAAAATATTAATGAAGGTGATATTGTCAAGACAACCGGCAGGGTTGTAGAGGTTCCTGTAGGCGATGCAATGCTGGGACGTGTCGTAAATGCATTGGGACAGCCGATTGATGGTAAAGGACCTGTGCAGACTGATAAATTCCGTAAAATTGAGAGAGTTGCTTCCGGTGTTATTACGAGAAAATCCGTAGACACACCGTTACAGACAGGTATCAAGGCGATTGACTCCATGGTACCGATTGGAAGAGGACAGCGTGAGCTTATCATTGGTGACAGACAGACCGGTAAAACAGCCATTGCGATTGATACAATCATCAATCAAAAGGGTCAGAATGTAAAATGTATTTATGTTGCAATCGGTCAGAAGGCTTCTACCGTTGCAAATATTGTAAAAACACTGGAAGAGTTTGGGGCTATGAGCTATACAACGGTGGTAGCTGCAACAGCCAGTGAACTTGCTCCGCTTCAGTACATTGCTCCGTATTCGGGATGTGCGATTGGAGAAGAATGGATGGAAAACGGAGAGGATGTACTTATCGTATATGACGATTTAAGTAAGCATGCAACTGCTTACCGTACACTTTCCCTGCTTCTGAGACGTCCGCCGGGACGTGAGGCATATCCTGGTGACGTATTCTATCTGCATTCCAGACTGCTGGAGCGTGCAGCGAGAATGAGCGAGGAATATGGTGGAGGTTCCCTGACCGCGCTGCCGATTATCGAAACACAGGCAGGTGACGTATCCGCATATATTCCGACAAATGTTATTTCCATTACAGACGGACAGATTTATCTGGAAACACAGATGTTTAATGCAGGTTTCCGTCCTGCGGTAAATGCGGGTCTTTCCGTATCCCGTGTAGGTGGTGCGGCACAGATTAAAGCAATGAAGAAAATTGCGGCACCGATTCGTGTAGACCTGGCACAGTATCGTGAGCTGGCAGCATTTGCTCAGTTTGGTTCCGAACTGGATGCAGATACAAAAGAGAAGCTGGCTCAGGGTGAACGCATTAAAGAAGTATTAAAGCAGCCGCAGTATAAGCCGATGCCGGTAGAATATCAGGTTATCATTATTTATGTGGCTACTAATAAATATTTACTGGATGTTCCGGTAGAAAAAATTACAGAGTTTGAGAAAGATTTCTTTGAATTTTTGGATACAAAATATCCGGAGATTCCGCAGAACATCAGAACAGAGAAGGTAATTTCTGATGAAACAGAAGAGCTTCTCAAGAAGGCGATTGCAGAATTCAAAAAGTAATGGAAAGGGTGATATGTTATGGCGTCGATGATTGACATTAAAAGACGTAAGGTCAGTATTCAGAGTACCCAGCAGATTACCAAAGCCATGAAGCTTGTGTCCACGGTAAAGCTCCAGAGAGCCAAAACCCGTGCAGAGCAGTCAAAAGCGTATTTTGATTGTATGTATGAAACTGTTACATCTATGCTTGCGAGAACGACAAACAGTGACCATCCGTATTTAAAGGCCGGTGACTGTTCCAAAAAGGCAGTGATTGTGATTACTTCCAACAGAGGTTTGGCAGGCGGTTATAATTCAAATGTAATCAAACTGATTACAAAAGGGGATTTAAAGAAAGAGGACCTTGTGATTTATGCCGTAGGAAAGAAAGGGCGTGATGCACTTTCCCGTTACGGCTATGAAATCAAAGAGGATCTTTCAGATATGATAGAGGAACCCCAGTATCCGGATGCTATGTGTCTGGCACAAAAACTGTTAAAGTCCTATGCAGACGGAGAAATCGGAGAAATGTATCTGGCATATACCGCATTTAAAAATACGGTAAGTCACATACCAACGCTGAGAAAGCTGCTTCCGGTAGAAGCAGGAATGCCGACTGAAGGTGCAGGAGCTGAGAAACAGATTCCGATGAACTTTGAGCCGGAAGATGAAGAAGCGTTAAATATGATTATTCCCAAATATGTAACAAGCCTGATTTATGGTGGGCTGGTAGAATCAGCTGCCAGTGAAAACGGAGCCAGAATGCAGGCAATGGATTCGGCAACAAGCAATGCTGAAGAAATGATTAGCAGTCTGACACTCCTGTACAACAGAGCGCGTCAGGGCTCTATTACACAGGAATTGACAGAAATCATAGCTGGTGCGGAAGCAATCAGTTAAAAAAGCAGTAAATCCCGATAAAATAAAGGAGTGAAATAGAAAAATGGCAGAAGTAAACAGCGGAAAAATCACTCAGATTATCGGTGCGGTACTTGACGTTAAATTCAGTGAAAACAAACTTCCTGAAATTAACGAAGCTATCAGTATTGCCACAAAGGATGGCGGTAAGCTGGTAGTAGAGGTAGCACAGCATCTGGGTGACGATACAGTGAGATGTATTGCCATGGGTTCTACGGACGGTCTTGTAAGGGGTATGGAAGCGATTGCAACCGGAGCACCGATTACAGTACCGGTAGGTGAAAATACATTAGGACGTATTTTCAACGTACTCGGAGAACCAATCGATAATAAAGCAGAGCCGACAGATGTGGGCTATGCGCCGATTCACAGAGCTGCTCCGGCATTTGAAGAGCAGTCAACAGAAACAGAGCTTCTGGAAACCGGTATCAAAGTCGTTGACCTTCTCTGCCCGTATCAGAAGGGTGGTAAGATTGGTCTGTTCGGCGGTGCCGGTGTAGGTAAGACGGTACTGATTCAGGAGCTGATCCGTAATATCGCAACCGAGCACGGTGGATATTCCGTATTTACCGGGGTAGGCGAAAGAACTCGTGAAGGAAACGACTTGTATCATGAAATGCAGGAATCCGGCGTTATTGACAAGACAACGATGGTATTCGGACAGATGAACGAGCCGCCGGGAGCAAGAATGCGAGTTGGGCTGACAGGTTTGACCATGGCAGAATATTTCCGTGATAAAGGTGGAAAGGACGTATTGTTATTCATCGATAATATCTTCCGTTTCACACAGGCAGGTTCTGAAGTATCTGCGTTATTGGGACGTGTGCCTTCAGCCGTAGGTTACCAGCCTACATTACAGACAGAAATGGGTGCTTTACAGGAACGTATCACTTCCACAAGAAATGGTTCCATTACATCCGTTCAGGCTGTATACGTACCGGCGGACGACTTAACTGACCCGGCTCCGGCTACAACATTCGCACACCTGGATGCTACAACAGCTCTGGACCGTGGTATCGCGTCCCTCGGTATTTACCCGGCGGTTGATCCGCTCAGCTCCACTTCCCGTATCCTTTCTCCGGAAGTTGTAGGTAAGGATCACTACGAGACAGCCCGCGGCGTTCAGCAGATCTTACAGCGTTATAAAGAGCTTCAGGATATCATCGCCATCATGGGTATGGACGAGTTATCCGAGGAAGATAAGCTGACAGTTAACCGTGCACGTAAGGTGCAGCGTTTCCTGTCCCAGCCGTTCGCAGTTGCTGAGCAGTTCACTGGCTACGAAGGT
>JAZNIP010000219.1:0-2507 GCA_045577575.1 Lachnospiraceae bacterium
TCATTGTCTTCTAAGCCCGCTTGGCCTCCGACTTGGTATTTCCCTGCCGTTTATCAGTTACGGCGGTTCTTCTATTCTGTTTCTGATGATAGAAGTGGGCATTGTGCTGGGTGTCGGCCGTGGTATTAAGTTAAGGGACGGACGATCATGAGTAAAAGAAAAAAGCGCAAACTGAATATGACCGGCGGAAAAAAAGGCCTTATGGTGAAGTGCAGTCTTGTTGCCTTGGTTATGCTTCTGATTACCGGCGGAGTGATTTGGTTTATGAATGCATTCCGCATTACGTCGGTAATGGTGGAAGGGAATATTCATTACAGTACCGATCAAATTACCGAGATGGTAATGAATAGCGATTTTAGCAATAATTCGGTCTTTTTATCCATGCAGTATCATAATAAAAGCATCACCGACGTGCCTTTCGTGGAGCGTATTGATGTTTCGGTTGTGGACAGGCAGACGGTAAAAATCACCGTGTATGAAAAGGCCCTTGCTGGATATGTACAGTATTTGGGCAGTTATATGTATTTTGACAAAGATGGTATTGTGGTGGAAAGTTCTAATATTATAACGCCGGGAATTCCGGAAGTATCGGGCCTTAAGTTTAATCATGTGGTGCTTCACGAGGCTTTGCCTGTAGAAAATGATGCAATCTTCCAGGAAATTTTGAACATTACCAATCTTTTGAACAAACACGGATTATCTGCGACGAAAATTCAATTCGATTCGTTGTATGACGTAAGCCTTCACTTTGGTAAGGTACGTGTGATTATGGGCGAAGATGCGGATATGGATCAGATTATTATGCATTTGACCGGAATTTTACCGCACCTGGAAGGAAAAAGCGGAGTTTTGCATATGGAAAACTTCTCTGAGAGTAATAAAGATATTACATTTGAAGAAGATATTTAATTTTATAAAAAACAAAAAAACGATTTTTTATAAAAAGTCTTTTATTTCTTGATAAAAAACAAAAAAATAGGTTGATAAAATTTAAAAAAAATTATATCATTATAAAGATGAATATAAAAAATGGACAAAGAGTGCCATAAGAGTACATAGAGTGGAGTAATTGTTTATTTTTATGTGTAAGCGGAATAAGGAATATTAAGGAGGACGTAACCTTGCTTGAAATCAGAACCAATGATGCAAATGCTGCTGCAAGAATAATTGTTGTGGGCGTTGGCGGCGCAGGAAATAATGCGGTTAATAGAATGATTAATGAAAATATTACCGGTGTAGAATTTATCGGTATTAATACAGATAGACAGGATTTACAGCTTTGTAAGGCACCTAAGTTAATCCAGATTGGTGAGAAGCTTACTAAAGGTCTTGGTGCAGGTGCTAAGCCTGAAATCGGTGCTAAGGCTGCAGAAGAAAGTGCAGAAGAATTAGCAGCTGCTATCAAAGGTGCTGATATGGTATTCGTTACCTGTGGTATGGGTGGCGGTACAGGAACTGGTGCAGCTCCTGTTGTAGCAAAGATTTCCAAAGAAATGGGAATTTTGACCGTAGGTGTTGTAACAAAGCCGTTCCGTTTTGAAGCTAAAGCGCGTATGGTAAATGCCATTGGCGGTATTGAGAGACTGAAAGAAAGTGTAGATACGTTAATTGTTATTCCGAATGATAAGCTTTTGGAGATTGTAGACAGACGGACAACCATGCCGGATGCATTGAAAAAGGCAGACGAGGTATTGCAGCAGGCCGTACAGGGAATTACAGATTTAATTAATCTGCCGGCAATTATTAATCTGGACTTTGCAGATGTTCAGACGGTTATGAAGGATAAAGGCATTGCACATATCGGTATCGGTGCAGGAAAAGGCGATGATAAAGCGGCAGATGCAGTTAAGATGGCAGTGGAAAGTCCGCTTCTTGAGACAACCATTTCCGGCGCGACGCATGTTATTATCAATGTTTCCGGTGATATTACACTGGCAGATGCGGCAGATGCAGCGGATTATGTACAGAATCTGGCGGGTGATGATGTAAATATCATCTTCGGTGCGATGTACGATGAGCATGCGACCGACAGTTGTACGATTACGGTAATCGCTACCGGATTGGAAACCGGTATGACACCTCGCATTACACCGAATAATTTCCAGACATATAAAGCACAGCCCGTAAAACCGGCGGCGAACATAAACGTAGCTCCGGTACAGACGGGGACACAGGGATTAAACATACCGCCTCTTTCCGGAATCAGAAAACCGGGGGACATTAAGAGTAGTGTAGAGGAAAAGACACTGAGTATCCCGAGCTTTTTGCAGAAAAAATAAAACATAGCAGTAGTATTTCAAGACACAGGTTTTGGCCTGTGTCTTTTTTTTGCTTTATAGGAAATACCTTGTCACACTAACGTGTAAAAGTCCGCAGGCAGACTTTTTTGTATATATTTGTCGAACAATATTTGCGGACAGGAGTTCTGTTTTGACAAAAAATGCAGGGAATCATTTTTATAATGTATTCATAGAGTGATACGGGAGGTGAATTGTGGAATATGAATT